>CAXEFH010000010.1:0-26326 GCA_963989605.1 uncultured Roseibacillus sp.
CCCCCCCCCCCCCCCCCCCCCCCTTTTTTTTTTTCATGCAGATGCCGGCTTACGCCATTTCTGCCTGTCTCGTGGGCTCGGAGATGTGTATAAGAGACAGGAGTCTCCCCGGTCCCGGGGGCTGTCCATTCAGGCCCCTTGCTGTTGTAGCGCTCCGTCCACGAGGCTTCATCGTCAGCTCCGTGGCCCCCGGACTCAATGCCCCCTGGAACCCCCATGTGGTAGATCTTGCTCACACTTGCGGTATGATAGCCGTTGTTCAGGAAATGCTGCGACCAGGTCGCGCGGTTGCCAATTCTTGGTCTTGGATTTCGGTAGCCGAGTTCCCCGGTGGCGTGGGGATAGTAACCTGACATAAAGGAAGCTCGGGAGGGTCCACAGTAGGTACCCTGACAGTATGCTCTGGTGAAGCGCGTTCCCCGCGTTGCGAGGCGATCGATGTTGGGAGTCTGACAGACCTTGTTTCCGTAACAGGAAAGAGCGGTGTAAGTGAGGTCGTCAGAGATAAGGAACAGTATGTTGTAGGTGGGCTCCTCCGCCGTGGCGGTGGGCAGGAAGGTCGCAGGGAGCAGGATAGCGAGTAAAGGGAGCAGCCTCATGAGGGGGAGTCGGCTCTGTTCAGGTGGTCAGATCCCGGAGATTCCCGTTCTTCGGGTCCCGGGGGCTCTATTTGATGATCCCGGAGAGGTCGTAGGCGGTTACCTTGTTCTCGAGCATCTGGGGCACAATGAGCAGCTTCTTCCCGGGCAGGTAGGCGATGTCAGCAGAGCCCTTGGGAAGGTCGAGGACAGAGGTTACCGCCCCCTTTGCACTGATATGGAGAACGGCCCCCTCGATCCAATCAGTAACAAGGAAGCCGCCCTTCCCATCCAGCTCCACTCCATCCAGATTGCCGACCGTTGCGGTCGTTACCGGCGTCACCTTGCGAGTGCGTAGATCCATGGCGAGCAGTCGGCCGAGGACCAGGGTGTCGAAGGAGTCCTGGATATCGCGCCCCCATCCAGCGATGTAGAGAGTATTGCCATTTGCGAGAAGCCCGTTGGGGCTGTCCAGTTCGACTCCGGTGGCGACCCTGGAAACCTTGTTGGCCTGCAGGGCGTAGATGGAGCTGGCCAGCATGTCAGATACAAGGACGGTGCCGCGCTCAGTCACCGCAACATCATTGAGAAATTTCGCGCCCTCTATCTCGTGGATAGCCTGGGTCGTTGCGCTTTCGATATTGACCCCAACCAAGCGGTCAATGTCGGCAACCCAGAGAACGCCTCCGGTGGAGCGCAGTCCCTTGGGAGCATTGAGTCCGGCGAACCAGCGCGGATTGACGACTGTCCCATCAGGCTTCAGAACGGAGATCAGGCCATCACCATCCTTGCCGAGTCCTCCACCTGCGCCGACCTGGGAGAGGAAGATATTGCCGGTCTGTTTGTCGTAGTAGGCGCTCTCGGGAGCCTTGATGCCCTTTGAGAGCTCCCAGACCACCTTCGGTGCCTGAGCCATGGTGAGGAGGCTCGAAGCAAGGATTCCGGAACTGACGGTCAAGAGAGTGCGGTAGGTCTTCATGGCTGGAGGCCGAATCTATGCCTCCAATTGTGGTCTGCCCAGTGGAAAACGCTTTCACCGAAGGGGCTATCGTGGGGGGTGAAGCTCATCAGGAACGGGGGATTTGGGCTGTTATCCAGCCTATGGGACCGTTCCCCCGGATGTGGGTCTTGACGAAGGCGGCGGCAGGGACTCAATTTGTCACATGAGCGAACGCCCATTACGCCAAGCCCTGCCGATGTGTCTGCTCGCGCTGGCCCTCGTCCATGCCGAGCCCCCAAAGGAGGCGGCCTTCAAGTATCTGTCTCCGGATGAGGCGATCGACAAGATGAAAAGTCCCGAGGGTTTCGTAGTGAACGCTTTCGCCGCCGAACCGGACTGTCAACAGCCCTTCGCCTTTACCTTCGATGAGCGGGGTCGGGTCTGGCTCTGCGAGAACCTTAACTACGAGACGAGGAGGTCAGATCTCTACAAGCTCGGGCCACAGGGACGGATTGTGATCCTGACCGACACTGATGGAGATGGCGAGATGGACGAGCGGAAGGTCTTCAAGGATAAGATCATGTTTCCCACTGGTATCGCGTTGGGACACGGCGGGGTCTGGGTCGGTTCTCCCCCTAATCTCCTCTTTATTCCTGACCGGAATCGCGATGATATCCCGGACGCCGAGCCTGAGATCAAGCTGGATGGCTGGGGACGGCAGGACCGGCACGAGACCCTGAACAGTTTCCTGTGGGGTCCCGACGGCTGGCTGTATGGAACTCATGGGGTCTTTACCCATTCGAATGTTGGGAAGCCCGGCTCTCCAGATAGTGAGCGCCAGAAGATCAACGCCGGGGTCTGGCGCTACCATCCCCTGAATGAAACGTTCGAGGTCTTCGCTTACGGAACCAGTAACCCCTGGGGCCTGGATTTCGACGAGAACGGGCAGGCTTTCGTTACGGCCTGCGTCATCCCACACCTCTTTCACATCATTCAGGGCGGGCGCTATCACCGGCAGGCGGGCCGCCATTTCAACCCTTACGTCTATGACGATATCAAGACGATCGCGGATCACCGGCATCCCTCCGCTCATGGGGGAGCACGCTTCTACCTTGCAGACCAGTTTCCGGAGAAATACCGGAAGAAGCTCTTCATGTGCAACATTCACATGCATGGGGTATTGGTTGACGAGACGAAGAGGAAAGGCTCGGGATATGTCGCCAGTGACCCGAAGTGGGGAGGCACGTTCTCGATGTCAAACGATCCCCAGTGGCTTGGATTTAACATGGAGATTGGTCCGGATGGGTCCCTGTATGCGATCGACTGGCACGACTCCGACATCTGCGGGCGAAAGGTTCTGCACCGGAAGACGGGGCGGATCTGGAGATACAGCTGGGGGAAGCAGAGTTTCCCGGTGGGAATGGATCTAACGAAATTTCCGGATGGAGAGCTCGTGGAGATGCATCTTCATCCCAACGAGTGGTATGTGCGGCAGGCCCGTCGACTTCTGCAGGAGCGGGCCCTCGCCGGGGAAATCAAACCGGCGACCCTCGGGGGTCTGCGCAAGATCCTGGATGACCATGAAGATCCGGCCCGCCGCCTGCGGGCCCTGTGGACCCTCCAGCTCGTTGGAGGGCTTGGTGATGTCATGCTGGCCCCCCTCCTGAATGATGAGGCGGAATACGTCCGGGCGTGGGCGATCCAGTTGATTGCGGAGGACAAGCGTGTTCCTGATGCGGTCCTCCAGAAATGGGCTGCGATGGCACGAGAGGACGAGAGCGCCGTGGTCCGGCTCTTTCTCGCCTCCGCAATGCAACGCGTCGAACAGGAAAAGCGCTGGGATGTCCTGACGGCCCTGGTGGGCCACGCGGAAGACAAGGGAGATCATAACCTCCCACTGCTCATCTGGTATGCACTTGAGCCGCTGGTCGTTACTGATGAGGATCGCACCGCTGAGGTCGTTGCCGCATGCAAGATTCCCAAGGTCAGCGAGTATATCTCCCGCAGGAGGAAGGCTGGTGGGAAGACGGCGGTGGTCAAGCCCCGGCCCAAGGGCCCAAAGGCCAAGCCTGCCAAGTCGGTGTCCGGCGAAGGGCTGGTATTGCATCTCAAGGCCGAGGATATCGACAGCAGCGAGGAGTGGGGGGGAGCGTCCCAGCCGCAGAAGGAATTCCGTCCTGCGGTAGTGGAATCGCTGGGAGGGCGCCGGGCCTTCAAGTTTGATGGATCAGATGACCGCCTCGAGATTGATCATCGGGAGGATCTGGCCTTTGGAAAAAACGAAACTTACTCGCTCGCTGCTTGGGTCTACATTGAGGGCTCTGGTCGGGGATGGACTGCTCTGGTCAACAAGTCCCGGGAGAAATCAGACTGGTATGGGGTCTGGATTAACGAGGATGGCCACTGGCTCATGGGGGGGCAGAACTCCAACCTCGAGGGTAGCCGGGTGACGAGGGGTTGGCACCACGTCTGCATCACGCAGGATAAGGGCGAGCGCTTTCTTTTTGTTGATGGGCATCTTGCTGCCTATGGCGTTGGCTCGGTAGCGGCCGACGGTGAGGGTGCGCTCTGGATTGGGGGAGCCCCGAGGGTAAAGGAGTTCTTCGACGGAGGAATCAATGAGGTCCGGATCTACCGCCGCGCTTTGACCGCAGGCGAGGTAAGCCACCTTTCTGAGCAGCCGGTGGGACTCGCCAGCCAAGGGGCCCGGGCAGAAGAAAGTACTCCCGAGCTCTTTGCGCACTACCGGGGGCTTCTCTCGGAGGAGAACCTCAAAGGGGCCGACGTCGCCCATGGTCACCTCGTCTTCTCGGAGAGTTGTGGGCGTTGCCACTCGGTGCACGGCGAAGGGGGGCTCTCCGGTCCCGCCCTGAACCCCTCTCAGGTGGCAGATCTCGACTACCTCCTTCCTCATGTCCTCGATCCGGACGGGGAGATCGATGAGAATTACCGCTACTTCAAGTTCGAACTCACCGATGAGAGAGTAGTTCTTGGGGTGATTGCGGCGGAAACGGCAGAAGCGTATACCCTTGATTCCAATGCAGGACGGTTTGACCTCGAGAAGTCTGATGTCGTGCACGTTGACGTCCTGCCCTATTCTCTCATGCCCGATGCCGTCTTCCAGACCATGACCGATATTGAGGTCCGTGACCTCGTGGCCTTCCTCCGGAAGTGAGACGGCGACCGCTTCCCGGTGAGGGAGGGAGGAAAGCCTCATGATCTATCTCGACTCCAACGCAACGTCCCAGATTCATCCGGAGGTGGTCGAGGCCATGATGCCCTTCCTCACGGAGCACTGGCATAATCCGTCGAGCGGATACCGGGCTGCGAGGACGGTCCGGGACGCTATCTCGACTGCGCGAGAACAGGTGGCCGGGCTTCTGAACGCCCACCCGGATGAGATTGTGTTCACGGGTGGGGGAACGGAGTCGAACAACATGACCTTGAAGTGGCTGGCCCGTCACGTGGGCCGGAAGGAGTCCAAAGTTGTCACCGGGGCGACGGAACACAGTGCGGTCTTACGCCCGTGTGAGGCCATGGAGGCGGTAGGCTACGATGTTTCCTTGTGTGGTGTGCATGCCGACGGACGACTGGATCTGGACCATCTCGGTGAACTGGTAGAGAGCACGCGTCCCGGGTTTGTCTCAGTGATGTGGTCGAATAACGAGACCGGGGTCATCCACCCGGTCGCCGAGGCCTGCACCCTCGCGAAGGAGGCGGGGTGGGCCTTTCACACGGATGCGATCCAAGCGGTTGGAAAAATACCGGTGGATGTCCGGGAGGTGCCAGTCGATTATCTCTCTCTGAGTGGGCACAAGTTTCATGCCCCCAAGGGAGTGGGAGCGCTCTACGTCCGGCAGGGCCTTCGTTTTGAACCGATGCTGCGTGGTGGTGGGCAGGAGACTGAGCGGCGGAGTGGGACCGAGAATGTCCCATTCATCATCGGCTTGGGGTAGGCCGCTGATATCATGAAAGGTAAGCTCGACCAGGATGGCCATGAGGCGGTTCGTAGGCGTCGGGACCGGTTCGAGGATCGGCTGACCAGCGAAGTCGAGGGGCTGACCCTGAACGGCTCCCGGGAGCATCGGGCGGCCAATATCATTCATGTCTCCTTCGAGAACTGTGAAGCGGCAGGACTGCTCATCCTCCTTGACGAGGCAGGGGTGCAGTGTTCCGCGGGAAGCGCCTGCATGACGGGTAAACAGCAGCCCAGCCATGTCCAGAAGGCCATGGGTTTCTCTGATGAACAGGCCCGGAGTAGCCTGCGGATCTCGCTTTCCATCTTCACCACGGACGAGGAAGTGGAAGAGGCCGCCAGCGCAGTGGCCGCGGCGGTTACCAAGCTGCGCAGCGTGCAGGGTCCGCCCGGGGTAGGGCCCGTGGTGGTCTACGGAAGTTAGCGGGCGGAGCGGGGAGGCACCTCGCGGCTTGACGAGTGCCCACTGCTACCCCAGTCTCCGCGGCCCACTGACCCACACCACTATGGCCACGAAGATTTATACCAATAAGGACGCCAACATCAATGCCATCAGGCGGAAGAAGCTTGCCGTGATCGGATTCGGATCACAGGGACACGCTCATGCCCTCAACCTCAAGGAGAGTGGCTGTGACGTCACCATCGGGCTCTACGCCAAGTCAAAATCCCGCCCGGTTGCGAAGAAACTCGGTTTCAAGGTGATGGATACCGGGGATGCGGTGAAACATGCGGATGTGATTTTTGTCGCGACTCCTGACACCGTGATTCCCTCGGTCTATGAAAAGGATATTGCTCCTAACCTTTCGGCGGGAAAAACCCTACTCTTCTCTCACGGATTTGCCGTTCATTTTGATCTCATTGATACTCCGGATGATATCGATGTTATCATGGTGGCTCCCAAGGGACCTGGGCACACGGTGCGCAGTCAGTTCGTGGAGAAGAAGGGGGTGCCGACCCTGATTGCGGTCGACAACGATGCTACCGGGAAGGCCAAGCAGACTGCCCTCGCATGGGCCAAAGGGATTGGTGGCACCCGTGCGGGTGTGTTCGAAACCAACTTCCGCGAGGAAACAGTGACCGATCTTTTTGGGGAGCAGTGCGTTCTCTGTGGGGGGGCCTCCGCTCTTGTGAAGGCAGGTTACGAGGTCCTCGTAGAAGCGGGCTACTCGCCGGAGATGGCCTACTTCGAATGTCTCCATGAGCTGAAGCTCATTGTTGATCTCATGAATGAGAGTGGAATTGCGGGAATGCGATTCTCCATCTCCGAAACTGCCGAGTATGGCGATGTGACGGTGGGACCGAAGATCATCAACGAGTCGGTCAAGAACCGGATGCGCCGGCAACTCAAGACCATTGAGAGTGGTAAGTTCGCCAAGGAATGGGTGGGAGAGTTCAAGGCGGGTTGCAAGAACTTCAACAAGATCCGCAAGTCCGAGGAGAAGCACGGGATCGAGAAGGTCGGAGCCAAGCTGCGGGGAATGATGACCTGGCTCGGAAAGAAGGCTAAGAGCGTGGGCAAGGGCGTCAGCCAGGCGAGCTACGTTTCGACCTCGAAATAACAGCGAGAAAGGAGTAACGGCCCGGTTGCTCGAACTCCAAGAAGGCGACCTCTTGTTCCATCAAAAGGGTCTTTATAAAGCCGCTTCTCTACGAAAGAGGCGGCTTTTCCATTTTTACGCAAAATCCGAGAAGGTGAAACGGCCCTTCATCCGATGGGTGGTCGGGTGCCTACCAAGGACTTGTCATATGAAGATTGGACCTCATAATCTCCGAGCTTCTAACCTGCTAGATACACACTATGAGCGACAGTAATGGAATTAACAGGTCCCGCCTGCTTTGGGCTGGATTCATGGCTATCTTGGCCGCGGGCGTTGGCTTTGCGATTCGAGGAGGGATCTTTGATAACTGGGGCGGTGAATACGGCTTCACTGGTGCCCAGCTTGGCGCCATTGGCGGGGCCGGATTCACGGGATTCTGTTTCGGGATCGTTATTGGCGGAGTCGTGGTGGACAAGATTGGCTATGGCAAACTGGTGCTCGTCGCGTTCGCTACTCACGTTCTGTCGTATTTCGTAACTTTCGGAGCGGCCACTCCTGATAATGCCTACGGTTTCCTATTCGCCGGGATGTTCCTTTTTGCCTACGCAAATGGAACTCTGGAAGCGGTTGCCAACCCGCTGGTTGCGACAGCGTTCCCCGAGAACCGCAACCATTACCTGAATATCCTCCATGCCTCCTGGCCGCTCGGTTTGGTGATTGGTGGCATCATAGGGTGGACACTGGACGACAAGTTGCAATTGGGATGGAAGTGGCAGCTGGCGCTCTACCTTGTTCCCACCATAATCTACGGGTTGATGTTCCTCGGGCAGAAATACCCCAAATCGGAGGCGTCGAAGAAGGGGATGTCTCTGGGAGATATGTTTAAGGACGTGGGGATTCTTGGAGGGCTGGTCATCTGTTACCTTCTCGCCCTTTTCTTCGGAGGGTTGTTCACCCAAGTGCTTTCTGACCCGGATGCGACACCGGAGCAGGCAGAGGCGACAGCAAATACAGCTAAGATTATAGGATACGTCATTGGGTTCGTCCTGCTGGCGGTGATTGGAATCATCACCAAGTTCTCGATGGGATCGGTTCTACTCTTTGTCCTGTTCATTGCCCACGCCTTGGTTGGTGCTGTGGAATTGGGCACGGATGGATGGATCCAGAATATTACGGGTAATCTCTTTACCTCGGAGGCCGGTAAGTGGCTCTTCGTCTTTACCTCGGCAATCATGTTTGGTCTCCGCTTCTGCGCGCACTGGCTAGAGAAGACTCTCAAGCTCTCACCGGTGTCGATGCTCTTTGCCTGTGCGGTGCTTGCCTTTGTTGGCCTGCAACTTGCCGGTGGAATGGACAGCCTGATGGTGGCCTTCGGAGCTTTGGGTCTTTACGCGATTGGTAAGACCTTCTTCTGGCCTACGATGCTAGCCGTCGCCTCGGACCGCTTCCCGCGGACTGGTGCGGTTGCGATCTCCATCATGGGTGGAATCGGGATGATGTCTGCCGGGTTGATTGGTTCAGAGGGCCTTGGTTACGGTAAGGACCGGTTCTCGGCGGCTGCTCTCGAGGAGAGCGCTCCAGACACTTACAATGAATACAAGGTTGGGGAAGGAGACGCCAAGGGCTTCCTTTTCTTTGAAAAGGTTCAGGCCATTGATGGAGCTAAGCTGGCTGCAGTTCAGGGCAAGTTGGGGAATGCGCGGGCTATCCTTGCGGCAGGAAGCCTCGAAAAAGCAGGTCTTGTGAAAGACGTGAAAGGGCTTGAGGGTGAGGAAAAGACCAACGCGGTGAAGAGCGAAGCGGATCTCGTAGCCTTGGAAGCGACTCTCCAGGAAGCCGGGGTTCTGAAGGCCGACGGTAACACGAATTTCCTTGCTGATGGGATGAAAGGCCTCACCGGTTCTGAGCAGAAGGTGCAGGAGGCCAGTATCGCTGGTGATCGTCAGACCTTGAAGGCGGATTCAATGATTCCGCTCGCCATGGCAGTGATCTACCTCCTCATGATGCTTTATTTCAAATCGAAGGGTGGCTACAAGCCGCTCACGATTGAGGAGCAGGAGGCCTCCTAGGGCAGGAAGACGGGAAACAGTCCGGCCTCAGATTTTCAGGCGGCTCCGGGAAACCGGAGCCGCTTTTTTGTGGGTGGAAGGGAAACCTCGAATACAGCCCGTGGATCAGGGGGCTGGCACATACCGCCAGCTGCCGTTCTCGAGAGGATCTGCCGCATTCAGGAGGTCGGAGCCTTCAAGGCGACTCGGGTTGGCCACTACTGGAATCGAGAAGGGTGGGGAGCCGTTGGACCAGGCGAGATCGTAGTGGAGGACGAGGCGGTAAGTGGGCTGGTTTCCGGTGGTGGAGGAGAGCTGGAACTCCCGGGCGTAGGGAGTGGTTTCTTCCCGAGAAATGATGAACTCGCCGGTGCCGAAACTTCCATCGTAGATTCCAGCATATCCGGTCTCGTCGAAGAAACAGCTGGTGTTGACGATTCCCCGGTTGGGGTCGCGGAAGTTCAGAAGGATGGCCGCATTTCCAAAACTGCGCTCCGTGGAAGGCCAGTGGGGATAGTCGACCACGCCGCCACGGTAGAAGGCCCGGGGCGTGAAAGCCTGGGTTGCAGTGAGATCATAGCCCTCGAATTCACTCCCAGGAAGGTGACTCAGGGGAAGGGGGCCCAGCCAGCTGCGCAAATTGAGGGAACTCCAGAGCAGGAGGGTGGAGCCCGGGGTGGAGTCCCATTCGAGAAAGGTGGTGGGACCAGATTGCCTGAATCGAAAGACTGGGGAGCGCGCGGATGGGAGAAGGAAAAGGGAGAAATGATCAGGATCGAGAAGATTGCGTCGGAAGACGAGGTCCCCCGGGGTCAGGTAGCGGATGTCCACGGACTCAATGATGTGGAAGCCGGGCAGACTGTTGGACAGGGCTGCTACTGTGAGTCGGCCATTACCTCCCGGAGGATAGGTGGCTTGGAGAACCCGTCCAAAGGCGGTATGGGGTCTACCCGCACGGTCAGGGTTGCTGCGGAGGCTGGTTGGAATGTTGATAAAAAACCGGCTTCCATTGGAATTGGGTCCGTTGTTCTCCATGTAGACGGTGTAGGTTCCACTTCCCGGCATGGTGAAGTCGTCCCGGAGGGTCCAACCCGCGTTGTCATTTCCGCTCGCATTGCGTGATCCGCTTGCGATCTCGATGTTGGCACTCAGGGAGTGGAAGGTCAGGCCGTCGTAATAGGGCGTAGTGCGGACCCGTCCGCTGGTGCCATCAACCCATGGGACCAGACCCTCAGCGAGACGGATGAAATTAGCGGTAGCGTGGGGGGAGTTGTACTGGTCGAGCTGGATGGTGAAACGGCCGAATTCCTTGTCCTGCAGGGAGATCTCGAAGTCAGCGAGAATCTGGCTCCGGGCGGGGCTGACCAGGGTGACCAGGAAGAGTAGAATCGCAGGACGGGGCATCGGGAGTGAATTGCGGGGCGCCCGGCGGGGTCACTTGGTAACAGCAATACGCAGGAGGGCCGCTCCGGTGGCGGGGGAGGTGATTGCCGAATCTTCGACGGTGAGCTGCCATGCGTCTCCAAGATCCGATCGCGCGATCACAGCCGGGCTCGTGGTGCTCTCTTCAGTTCTCCAGACGCTGCTCCACTGCCGCCCATCCAGAGAACTCTGGACCTCATAGGAGAGGTCGGCTGGATTCTTCTCATGGCGGAAGGTGACTGCAGGATGGCCCCCCGGAGAGAGCAGAGGACGAAATTCGAGATCGAGAACGCAGTAGGAGACAGGAACCATGAGGGTCGTGCCGTCAAGATCAGTGACCTCGATAGGGACCGTTGTGGTGCCGGTGGCGCCTGAGACAGGGTTAAGGGTGAGTTCCGAATCCACGATGGAGCCGGATACCAGGGAGGGAGTCGGGTTGGCCCCCAGGCGATAGGAGAGTAGCTCCTCGATTTGCGTAGCCTCGATGATCTGAACCAGCTCTCCGGGTGAAGGAACGCTTTCCTCGGGGGTTGTGGTGGTAGGCCAGTCGCTGAGGGTTTGCGGGAGGTTGTCAATGTTTGCCGTATAGGAGCCCCTCGGCAGGGCGGAGATGTCAGCGATGACCGGAAGCGATCCTGTTGTCGCCCTGCCAAACACCGTGTAACCACCATTCGACTGGGGTCCATCAAGATTGAGATTGTCGATGGTGTTGAAGTAGACTTGGCTTGATCCGCTGTTAGCGGCGCTGGTCTTGGCCATCGCGAGGGTCCCGGTGAGGTTGGAGAGTGCCGGTTCGTCCACGACGGTTGGATCCGTGACAATTCTCGTGAAGTTCTCTTCAGTATCCAGCTTCATGAGCCCAGCCTGCACGACTGCGACCCCGGAGGTGGCGGGAACCGCCGAGCGGTGAAAGATCGCACCATCGTAATCACCCCTGCCGATGTAGTTCAGGAGGTTCTCCACGTGAGCAGGGCAGGCCTCGGGGTAGAGAATGGAGTCGATGGTGCCAAGATTGGTCTGAAAGCGGATGGCGGTGGAAGTATCCGGATCCCGAAAGTGGGGAGCGAGATCGTACGGAATTGGTCCCGATGGCGGGCTGAGAAAGAGAAAACCGGGGACCGGTAATATTTCCTCCGGGCCGGCAGGAGCGGGTTTAATTCTCATGGTGAGGAAGGTGCTGGCGGTGGTATTCCCGTCGGTCGCCGAAATCACGGGACGATAGACTCCAGGCGCCAGAGGAGTGCCCGAGAAGGTCCCCCTGCTGGAGTCAAATACGAAGCCCTCGGGGAGGTCTGTCACCCCGAAACTAGAGGCCGTTCCAATGCCCTCTGTGTTAAAGACCGTTAGGGACGGGCTGGTCACAGGTTCCCCGGTTGTGCCCCCGACGAACCTCCCGGCTTCGATTGCAAATCCAGAGGGCAGGGTGACGTCGGGAGACTCTGTCCAGTCGGAGTTGACTTCAGGTCTCTGGGCACGGAGCCGGAAATTCAAAGTACTCCCGGGACCGCCACCCCTGAGAGACAGCAGGGTGCTGTTCGCAGGAGAGATCGCAATGGTGGTCCAGTCCTGAGTCCCGGTCCGGTACTGCAATTCATATCCGGTCTCATCATCACAATTGTCGATCCATGTGATCTCGACGGAGGTTGAAGCAAGAAAAGGAGTGGCAGCCCTGATATTGGTGGGTTCGTCACCCGCCCGCAGCAAGCTTGCCACGATCAGGGAGAGGGCGACGATCTTCGGGATGGTGAGCACTCCTTTCACGAGGCACAGCAAATGCGACCGGAGACTGGATGGCAATACCGGTTTCGGGTCACCGCGGTGGTGTCAGGGCGCTTTCGACGACGATTTCGGTTGCCAGAGAGAGGCCCGCTGAAGACCGTGTGGCAGGCTGATTGGAGACAATCACTCCTTTACCCTTGAACTGATGGTTGAACGGAAGAGAACGAGTGGACTTGCGCTTTTTGATCTCGATCAGACCCTTATCGCCTGGGACACCCAGTTGCTCTTCTGCAACTGGGTCCTTCGGAAGGAGCCTGTGCGCCGTCTGTATCTCCTGATCTTCCTCCCTTTTCTGGTCTTCTCTAGGGTACTTGGAGCGGAGGGGATGAAACGAATCTTTCTTTCGTTTCTCTGGAGAATGCCGCGCTCTCGGCTCGAGGTTCTGGTAGAGGAATTCGTATCTCATCATGTTCCGGCCTCCTTTTACCCATTAATGCTGGATGTTCTTGCCCGGGAGAGGGAGAAGGGGCGTCGGTTGGTTCTGGTTTCGGCGAGTCCGGAGTTTTATGCCCGGCCCCTTGGGGAGGCGCTCGGATTCGATGCCAGCTACGGCACGAGAGTTGAGTTTGAAGGCATGATGCCGCTGTTCCCTGACTTCACCGGTGGAAACAACAAGCGAGAGGTGAAAGTATCCCGGCTCCTGGAGGAGGGTGAGATTATCGAGGAAGGGGTTCAGGAAAACAGTAGTGGGTTCTCGGACAGCATGGTGGACCTGCCCATGCTGGAGTTGTGTGAAGAGGTGACTGTCGTGAATCCGGGGGAGAGCCTCCGGGAGATTGCAGAGAGCCGCGAATGGGCGATTGTGCGTCCCGAACGCCCTTTTCGCGATCGATTGGGGATGGCTTGCCGGTGTCTCAGGCAAGCTTTCGGACTGGATGCCAGGGAGTCTGAATTATGATTCTACTTTTCCTTTCCCGGAGATCGATTAGTTGATAATTTTTTCCTCGTACAGGGTATCTGCTCCATGAGACGAGAACGAGAAATGACTACCGGGCGTCGGTCGGCGCTCAGCAAAACGGCACTCAGCCGCACGGTCTCGCTTGCTCTTAGTGGACCTGCGGTTTTTTTGTGATCAGCAATTCACCGGTGGGTGCTCCAATAAAACTAAACAATATGTTTCAAGCCATGATCAAAACAACATTATCCCGCCTTTCGGCGGCAGGAATAGCTGGCCTTCTCATCGCCTGTGGAGGGAATGAAAAGCAGGCAGCGGGTAACGAGTCAGAGGTGAAGGTGCTTCGCTTCTCCGCGATCCCGGACGAAGACACGACCGCCCAGAAGGAGCGATTCCAGCCGGTAGCAGATTATCTCTCCGAAGCCCTCGGAATTACCGTGGAGTTCGTTCCCTCGATCAATTACGGAGCCTCGGTGGAAAAGTTCGAAAATAATGACGTTCAGCTGGCATGGTTTGGCGGAGTGACCGGAGTGCAGGCAATGACCCGGGTTGAAGGAGCCCGTGCCCTGGTGGCAGGTGAAAAGGATCTCGCCTTCAAATCCTACTTTATTGCGAATGCTTCCACCGGACTGGAAGCCTCGGATGACTTTCCAGCTGCCATCGCGGATCTCAAATTTACCTACGGTAGTTCCAGCTCAACATCGGGATGTATCATGCCGAGTCATTTCATCATCGAGAACACCGGAAAAACTCCGATGGAGTTCTTCAAGGAAAAGCCCGGATTCTCCGGTGCCCATGACAAGACCGCGATGCTGGTGCAGGATGGGTCCTTCGAGGCCGGGGCATTGAGTTTCGGTACCTACGAGAAGCTGGTGGCAGCTGGTAAGATCGACCCGGAAAAGTGTGTGAAAATCTGGGAGACTCCGACCTATGCCGATTACAACATGACCGCACATCCTTCGCTGGAGGAAACCTTCGGAAAGGGTTTTCTTGATAAGCTCCAGAAAGCGCTGGTGGATTGTAAGGATGAAGGGGCTCTTAAGGCCCTGAGTCGGGAGAGACTGGTGCCGGTCGACAATGAGACCTTCGCTGGTATCGCGGCCGTGATGGAGAAGGTCTCGTTCGACTGAATACACGAGGGCGAGAACCGAGGATCATGGAGACGGTGTTCGAGCTTTCGGAGGCTCACAAGAGTTTCGGGGCAGTTCATGCACTCTCGAGCATCGATCTCCAGATCACCAAGGGCGAGCGGGTAGCCCTCATCGGGGCCTCCGGCAGTGGCAAGACAACGCTTCTTCGCCTGCTCGGAGCACAACTGGCACCTGACCGCGGTGACGTCCGGGTGCTGAGCTGTAATCCCCTCGGCCTCGGAGAAGGTAAACTGAGGGAATTACGCTCGCGCCTGGGTTATCTCCCTCAGGACCTGGGGCTGGTGCCCAATTTGCGAGTCCTTCAGAATGTTGCTGCGGGGCGCTGCGGGCGAAGGTCCATCCTCGGAAGCCTGCGTGATTTGATCCTGCCAGCGGGAGGAGTCCGCAGGCGTATTTATGAGCTTCTGGAGAGGGTTGGGATTGAGGAAAAAATTTATGACCGGGTTGATACCCTCTCCGGCGGGCAGCAGCAGCGGGTCGCGGTAGCGCGAGCGCTTTTTCAGGAGCCGGCAGTCCTCCTGGCAGATGAACCCGTTTCTGCAGTTGATCCGGCCCGTGCCCGTGATGTACTTGAGCTCCTGACCCGTCTTTGTGAAGAGGAGGGCCTCACCCTCCTGGTCTCAATGCATCAGCTGGATCTTGCGCGGGAATTTTTCCCGAGGCTTGTAGGGCTCAAGCATGGAAAAGTTCATTTTGATGGGGCATCCTCCGATTTGGGAAGTGAAGCTCTTTCGGCTCTCTTTCAGCTGGGAGATAAGGCCCCTGATTCGTGAGAGTGCCGGGCACATTCTGGCTGGGAAAGCGCCTCGTGGTCGTGGCATTCCTCGGCGTGTTCCTGGTTTCCGGATGGATTCTGGGACCCCGGATCGTACAGCTGAGTGAGGGAGCGGATCCCTTTGCCGAGATGGGGCGATTCTTCGGAGCAGCCCTTTCGCCCTCTCTTGCAGATGAAAACCCCTCTCTTCCTCCGGACGCCCGTCCGTTCCTCCTGCGCCTCGGAGAGAGCCTCCTGCGTACTTTTCGTTACGCACTAATTGCGATCAGCCTCGCGGTGCCAGTGGGATTGGTGCTGGGTTTTCTTGCCTCGTCCGCGTGGTGGCCGGGAGGAATGCGATATGGGAAGGCTTCCGCGGGGAGGACTATAACGAGAGGTTTGCTTCGTCTGCTCCGGTGGAGTTGTCGCTTTCTCATTACCCTCGGGAGGTCGATTCATGAGCTGGTCTGGGCATTGTTTTTTCTCTCGGCCCTTGGAGATGCTCCCATCGCTGCGTGCGTAGCGCTGGCACTGCCTTTTGCGGGAACCCTTGGCAAGGTCTTCTCCGAACTCATCGATGAGCAATCCCAGGAATCCCGCTCAGCGCTCATGGCCACGGGAGCCTCTCCGCTGCAGGCCTTTGTGAGTGCCCTGCTGCCCTCTGCGGTGCCGGAGATGCTGACCTACACGGTCTATCGTTTTGAATGCGCTCTTCGTTCGTCTGCGGTTCTGGGCTTCATCGGGGTCGAAACCATCGGGCTGGGGATACGCCAGTCATATGAGAATCTCTATTACGGCGAGGTATGGACTCAGCTCTACGCTCTCGTGATCGTGGTGGTGGGAGTTGACGCATTGGGTGCCCGCCTTCGAGATCGCTTGAACCGGGGTGCGACCCGCAGGGCGGTGCCACGGATCACTGGCTTGGATGTGGAGAAGTCCGAAGCGCTTCTGTGGCGGACAGCACCCCGCGACTGGTTAGTCCGGGGGGGCCTCCTCGCCGGTCTCCTGCTGGTGGTGATTTCGTGGACCAATGGAAAAGAGCTCGGAATGAATATGGCCGCGGATCAACGGAATGCGCGCATAGGTCGCTTTCTCACCAAGCTGACCCCGGCACCAGCCCGTCCCGAGAATTCTACGGCCTCCGCGCCCGAACGGATGAAGGCCCTCGAGGGTAAGGGGGATGAGGTGAAGGAATGGGCGGTGAATCTGTGGTCACGCAACGGAGCAGAAGCCCTTCTTAATACCGTGGCGATTGCCAGTTCAGCGATCATTCTTGCAGCCGTAGGAGCTGCCTTGCTCCTGCCTGTCGGAAGCCGGGCACTCGCCCGGGGGGAGCCATTCGGTGTTCTTGGGGCCGCTTCGCGGTGGGTTCACTGGTGCTGGTGTGGAGTCGGGTTTCTGACCCGCAGCCTTTTCATTCTGGCCCGCGCGGTACCGGAATACGTTTATGCCTTTCTCCTGGTGGGACTGCTTGGTCCCAGCGCGTGGCCCCTGGTCTTCGCCCTCGCGCTGCATAATCTCGGTATTCTCGGTCGGTTATGGGGAGAGGTCATGGAGAACCAGCGTCGTGAGATTCCACGTCACTGGATCCAAAGCGGGGCTGGACGCTTGCAGGCCTATTGCGGGAGTCTCGCTCCGTTGTCCTTCAACCGTTTCCTCCTCTTCTTCTTTTATCGATGGGAGACATGTATACGGGAGGCTACCATCCTGGGGATGCTCGGTATTTCGTCCCTGGGCTACTATGTCTCGATCGCACACAACTGGCTTCGTTACGACGAGATGCTTTTCTATGTTCTCCTGGGTGTCGCGGTCGTGTTCGCCGGGGACGTTCTCTCGGATTGGATGCGGCGTAAATTACGCGGAGAGATTGCCTGCTCCTGAAGGAATCCGGCACTGGCTCTTCCGCTCCTTGATCTGGGTAATCGCCCACGATGCGTGCTCGGCAATGAGAGGTTCCTCCGCATCCGCCGCGGCCTGCAAGGCTGGGAGGTCGCCGGAATCTCCAACGTTCCCGAGCACGACACAGACATTCCGAAGGAAGCGATTCCGTTTGATGCGCTTGATCGGGGACTTCCTGAACAGGATACGGAATTCCTCATCCGAGAGAGCCAGAAAATCACGCAAACGGTGTTCGAAAACCTTCTCCCGCGCATGGAATCGGATGTCACGGCTGGTCTTCGCGAAACGGTTCCAGGGACACACCGCGAGGCAGTCGTCGCAACCGTAAAGGCGGTTTCCGATCAGAGGACGCAGTTCCTCGGGAATAGAGCCCTTGTGTTCAATGGTAAGGTAGGAAATACATCGAGGAGCATCGACGTGGTGAGGGCGGGTAATGGCATTCGTGGGGCAGGTGTCGATACAGGCGGTGCATTTTCCGCAGTAATTCCGGACTGGCTCGTCAGGCTCCAGTGGAAGGGTGGTGATCAACTCGGCAAGGAAAAACCACGCTCCTATCCGGCGATGGATCTGCACACAGGACTTTCCGTTCCATCCCAGTCCCGACTCGGTGGCGAGATCTCGTTCAAGAACCGGCCCGGTGTCTACATAGTAACGCTGGATACCGCCGAGTTCCTGCATCGCAAGATCGAGGTCCTTCAGCTTTGCCTCGATAATGTCGTGGTAGTCATCATTCCAGGAATAGCGGGCGATCTGGTAGTCCGGATTGGGGTTTCCCGGTCCCGGATAGTAGTTGAGGGCGAGGCAGACGACGGACTGGGCACCGGGAAGAATCTCGCGGGGATCAGTCCGGCGTTCGGGGTTTCCCTCAAGCCACTTCATATCACCGGCCTTTCCCTCGGCAACCCATTGCAGGAAATCATCAGCATGCCTTGCCCGGAGGGCAGGGGCTACCCGGCAATCTTCAAAGCCGAGTTTTTCGGCAATGAATTGGACGTTTCGCTTGGCGATGACTGGATCCACGGTGACAGGGCGTGACAGGAAAGAGCGTACTCTTCAACTAGAGAAAAAGTAGCGGGCAGATTCAACGATGCCGGTACTGATTTCCGGGAAGGTAAGGTCATCGGTCTCGATCTCCTGGTGTGCGGTATCCCGGTAGAATTCTACCCGCTTCTCGAGGAGGCGATTGATTGTCCCCTCCGGGTCCTCGTTGTTGAGGAGAGGCCTTTCCCGATTCTTCGCCGTGCGTCGCAGGATTTCCCCCGGGGAAGCCATCAACCAGACCACAAATCCCATTCTCTTCAGGATATCGCGATTGGTGGGCCGTTCGATAATCCCTCCGCCGGTGGCAATAATCCGATGGCGTGGGCCAGCCTGTTCGAGCTCGGTGAGAATAGTAGTTTCAAGATCTCTGAAGTCTTCCTCGCCGTTGTCCTCGAAGATTTTGCGTATGGGTTTGCCTGCTCGCTCCACGACCAGGGAGTCAGTATCCAGCACAGGATATCCCAGGGCGCCGGAGAGATCACGGGCAACAGAAGACTTTCCGGATCCCATGAAGCCGATCAGAATAATATTTTCGCTTGGAAATGTCTCTCCGTGGGCCATGGAGTTTAAGAGGTATTTCTAAATTCTACACCATGACAATCATTTGTTACAGTGCGGCGTGCAGACACGGGTGGAAATAGCTGACTTTGAGAACTGGCGGGCGGTGGCAGAGGGTGCTGCCAGGATCATGAGAGAGGGAGAGGTGGTAGCGCTCCCAACCGAGACGGTCTACGGATTGGGGGCCGTAGCCTTCGATCCTGAGGCAGTCGCGAGGGTTTTTGAGGCCAAGGATCGGCCCTCCTTCGACCCCCTCATCGTGCACATCGCAGGGATTCGGGATCTCGGGCGGGTAGCAGTGGTCCCCGCGGAAGTGGAGGATATTGTGCGGCAGCTTGCAAAAGCGTTCTGGCCGGGACCCTTGACAATGGTGTTGCCGAAGCATGAGGACGTGCCTGATCTTGTCACCAGTGGCCTCCCTACCGTAGCGGTGCGGGTCAGTAAGCACGAGGTCATGCGCTATCTCACCAGAGAGCTTGGGCCGATCGCTGCGCCGAGCGCGAATCGTTTCGGCCGCATCAGTCCGACCTCTGCCGGCGCGGTGCTTCGTGAACTGGATGGACGTATCCCCTTGGTAGTTGACGGGGGAGCCTGCTCGGACGGATTGGAGAGTACGATCATAGCAGTAGAGCCGGGAGAGAAGCGTCCCATCCTCCGACTTCTTCGTCCTGGACCAGTGACCCGGGAAGAGCTCCAGAAGTTCGGCAAGGTGCCGAAAGTGAGACGAGTGACTGATGATCGACCGGAGGCTCCGGGTGGCCTCGAGTCTCAATAAGCCCCGGAGGTCCCGGTTCTGCTTCATGAGAGCCCGGATAAGTTTGAGCCGGAAGACGGCAAGCGCTACGCCCTTTTGAGTTACAGGGGAGACCCCGGGGACGGTTACCTTCAGATGCACGACTGGGTCCGCTTGGAGATCCTGAGTCCCGGGAAGGGGAAGCTGGCGGAAGCCGCGGTGCGGTTTTTTCATGCTCTGCGCAGTCTGGACGTCGAGGGCGTGGATGCGATCGTGGCTGAGCCTGTTAGTGATGTAGGCTTGGGTTCTGCTATTATGGACCGCCTGCGCCGCGCGGCTTTCCGATGAGAATCCTGCACTTTACGTCACGATGAGGCATTGAATATTCGGAAGGAATGCGCCATCCTGAAGGCGGATGTTACGGGCAATGATGACGGTGTCCGGACTCACCTTGGTGAGTCGAATCCTCGGGTTCCTGCGAGATGTTCTGATCGCAAGGTTCGTGGGCACGGGGCCGGTGGCGGATGCCTTCGTGGCAGCCTTTCGCTTTCCCAATATGTTTCGCCGAATTTTCGGTGAGGGAGCTTACAATGCGGCATTCGTGCCCCTTTTTGGACGCAAGTGTGAGGAGGATGGGCGGGAGGCGGCGGTTGGGTTTGCCCGGAACACCTTTTCAGCCCTCGTCTGGGCGGTAGGAATCCTGACCCTGATTGCGATCCCATGCATGCACTGGATCATGATGGCGGTGGTTCCTGGATTCCTGCCGAAGTTTGAAAAAGACCTTGCAGGAATTGGCCAAGAGCGTGCGTTTCATGAGTGCAAGATCGACATCAAGGGCGCGAGTGAAATTTACTTTCAGGTCACCGGGGCCTCGGATGCTGCAGTAAGACACTGGTCTACGCGTACAAGAATCGAGGAGATGCACTTTCTCGATCACGAGGGACATCATCGTGATCTTCTGGTCGCACGGGAGGACGAGGGGTTTTCCATTATCGCGGATGGACAAGGAGAGATTGGCTCGGAGGGCCTGATTCTGACCCGGCTCAGCTTAAGTGGGGACGATCACAGCGGAGTTGGGAGAGATGTTGACCCCCGTAAGCACTACCTTCTCAGGGGAGGCGAAGATATTGTGGGAGTCGTTTTCGGAATGGAGCCCGGTGGCTTGGGCCGGATCGAGCTGCCGAAGGATCACAGAATGGAGTTCCTCTCTGTTAGGATGGCGATCCGGCCAGTGGATGAGGGTTCTGAGATCGAGGAGTCCACCCTGCGTATCTTCCGAAATCATCCGGATAATTTCGATCTCACGGTGACTCTTTCCCGGATCATGTTCTGTTACCTTTTTTTCATGGCCCTGGTGGCTCACCTGAGCGGAGTCATGAATACTTTCCGGCGGTTCGCAGTTCCTGCGGCGGCCCCCATTCTTCTGAATCTGGTGCTCTTGTCTGTTCTCGGATTGATCTGGTTCATGCGATGGGAAGGAGACCTTGAGGTCGGCAATTCGCTGGCCTGGGGAGTGGCGTTGGCTGGATTCCTGCAGTGTGGAGTCCTGTGGATCGCCTGTAGTCGTGCCGGGGCAACCATGGTGCCGCGGAAGCCTTTCTGGAATCCGGAACTCAGAAAGCTTCTCTTTCTGATGGGTCCCGGAGTGATTGCGGCTGGGATCCAGCAGGTGAATCTGCTGGTGGGAGGGATTATCGCATCCTTCCAGCAGGGTGCCATTTCCACACTCTATTATGCGGACAGGATTAACCAGCTTCCCCTTGGAATGATTGGGATCGCTCTTGGGATTGTTCTTCTGCCAGAAGTGACTCGCCGTCTCCGGAGCGGCCGGGAGGCCGCTGCGGCAGAAAGTATCGTCCGTGGTATGGACTTCGCGATGCTCCTTACCCTGCCGGCGGCCGCTGCGATGATTGCTGTCCATGAACCCCTGATCGGAGGCCTCTTTGCCGGAGAAAAATTCAACGCGGAGGACGTAAGCAAAACCGGATGGGCCCTGGCGGGATTCGCACTGGGGTTGCCAGGCTACGTCCTGATCAAGGTTCTTCAACCCGCCTACTTTGCGCGGGAGGACACAAAGCGGCCCATGATGATGGCCGGGGTGGCGGTGGCAGTAAACATCGGTTGCAGTCTTCTTCTGTTTCAGCTCCTGCTCCCCAGTGGATATGGACACGTCGGCATAGCAGTTGCCACTGCCATTTCCGCGTGGGTCAACGTGGCGCTCCTCTGGCGGGGGATGGACGGGTTTGTCACCATTTCCCGGCAAGAGTGGAAACGGTTTTCCCGGATGGTTCTGGCTAGTCTGCTCATGGGTGGGGTGGTCTACCTCGCTGGGATCGCTCTGGAGTCCTGGTTAATTGGAACGCTTTGGCAGAGGATGGGTGCGCTTGCCTTGATCCTGGGGACTGGAGTAACGGTCTACGGAACTCTGGCCATTTCCCTCCGCGCCACCTCGGTGGGGACTCTGCGCTCGAGTCTCATGTCGAGTCGGGCTCGTGGAGACTCGTGAAAATCGCGGTTGCGAGAAAGGTCATGTTGCCTAGATTTTTGCGGTCAAACAATGAAAGTGCGTGTCTTTAGCCGGGGAATCCTGATCTGTGTGTTGATCTGGGCGCTCGTGCTGGGTGTTCAGTCCTACTTTCGGGGGATGAGAAGGACCGCGGATAACCTCGGTAAGGTTGTGGAGGAAAATCAATTCAGGGACTGGTCCGGTAGGAAGGGAGAGCCTGCCGGAGAAGAAAGGCAGGTTCGTGAAGAGCGTATTAATCAAGTCGTGTCGCTTCTCACCAGGCAGGAGTTCAACCCTGAGAGCAAGGCTCGACTCAGCGAACTCAGGAGCGATTTCTATTTGAAGCTGTCTTCGAATGAAAGAAAGGCCTTCGTGACAAGTGTGCTGGAAGGTCTGGATACCTACATCACCCTGTTTGACAGCCTGCCCAGTGAGCGGCGTCGCAAGTTGATCAAGCGGGCGGTGAAGGCAGCGAAGGAAGAATTGCCCGCAGGTCTTCGGGATAGCTATAAACTACTCGACGCCGAGGAAGAGCATGGAAGGATTGAGGAAGCTGGATGGCGTGCAGCCATGGAAGGAAAGGATCCGGATGAGATCATGGAATTTCTACAGTTGATAGAGATTGCGGGAGAATTGATCCAGCGTATGCGGATCCCACAGTGGGAAGGACAGCTCGGTGGAAAGTAATTTAGATTCCGGGGTGATCCTTGAGGCCGCAAACCTATCAAAGTCCTTCGGAGGCAAGCCGGCTCTGCGAGATCTTTCCTTTACCGTCCGGGAGGGGGAGATCTTTGGGTTGCTGGGGCACAATGGGGCTGGGAAGAGTACTGCCCTGGGAATATTTCTCGGGATGGTGGAGCCTGACCGTGGCGAAGCCCTCATCGGGGGACAGTCCGTTCAGCGCAAAAGGGCAGACGCTCTCCGGCAGGCGGGTGCGATTTTTGAGTCTCCGGCCTTTTATGACTACCTCAGTGGATGGGATAATCTCAAGGTCCTCATGAGTTACTCCGGAGGGTTCCAGAAAGATGGGGCCTTGCGAGTCGTGGAGGAGGTGGGCCTCAGCAGCCGGATCCATTCGAGGGTTTCTACTTATAGTCATGGAATGCGGCAGCGACTGGCACTCGCTCAGGCTCTGCTTCCAGAACCTCGCCTCCTGATGCTCGATGAACCCACGGATGGACTCGATCCAGAGGGAATCAAGTGGTTCAGGGACTTTATCCTGAGGCTTCGTGAAGAGCGGGGGATGACCGTGCTCTTCAACTCCCACCTCCTTTCCGAGGTGGAACAGATGTGTGACCGGGTCGCGATCGTTCGACAGGGAAGAAAGGTATACGATGGTCGACTGGCTGGAATCGCGGATGAGCAGGTGACCCTCGAGATTGAGGCGAGCCCATCCGAGCAGGCGGCATTGTGTTACCGGCGGCTGGGCGGGAAGGAACAGGGTGGTTCCAGCCGGGTTGTTTTCCCTGAGGGAACAGACCCCGCAGCCGTCGCGGGTGAGCTGATCACTTCAGGAGTTGCACTGCGGAAGCTCAGTCCGGTTCACCGGTCGCTTGAGGATGTCTACCTCGAGGTCAGCAGCGAGGAAGCCCGAAAGGAGACGGAGTCATGAATCTTTGCCTCATTCAGGTCCGGAGTGAGCTGAAGAAGCTCTTTGCCCGGCGGCGGACCTATATCGGATACGGCGCCTTTCTTATTCTGGAGCTCGTCATCCTCTGGGTATTTCACCTCGATAAGCCCCGGGAGGAAATGGCCAAGATTCTTTCGGATGCCGGCCTCGATGTAGACCACTATTACTCGGCGCTGACTGTGACCTACTGGATGATCGGATTCAGTATGGCGATGCTTGGAGCGATCTATCTTGCTCTGGTTTCCGGAGACATAGTCGCCAAAGAAAGCGAAGATGGCAACCTGCGGATGGTTCTGGCCCGGCCCATCAGCCGGCTCAGAATTCTGACGATCAAGTATGTGGCGGTTCTTGTCTACACGCTAACCTTTGTCTGGTTCGTGGGAATCTCGGGCTACCTGATGTCGGCTATCGCGCTGGGTTGGGATGGGGGTCTTTTCGTGTGGAACTACGAACTCAAGGTGTTTGCCTTCTTCCCCGAGCTGGGATCGGGGATCGGCCGCCTTTGTCTTGCTCTTCTGTTTCTCAGCATCAGCATGTGCACGCTATCCTCGATCGGGTTCGCCTTTTCCTGCCTGAAAATCAAGCCCGCAGCAGCCACGATCCTGGCCCTCAGCGTCTTGTTTGTGGACTCAGTCCTCCAGATGCTGCCCTTTATGGCCCCGTATCGGGAGCATTTGCTTACCTACCGGATGAGCAACTGGGTCTTCGCTCTCGAGAACAACATCTCGTGGGCCAAGCTGGCGGAGAGCTATACGGCGCTGGTGGGTCTCGACCTTACCCTTTTTGTTCTTGGCTGGATGGCTTTCAGGATCAGGGATATCAAGACCTAGCGAGTAACTGGAATACTGATCTCTTTCTGGATTTGCGGCTGCGGCTGGTTGTGCTTGAGTCCCTGAGTGACCAGGAAAGACAAGGACTTTTTGTTTGAGCTGCTGCGGACCCCGAGCCCGGTGGGATTCGAGATGCCGGGCCAGAGGGTGTGGGCCCGCAATCTTGGCAGGACCGCGGACCTTGTGGAGTGCGATGCCTATGGGTCAACCTGGGGAATTCTGGGGGAGGGAAAGAAAAGCGTGATGCTGGAAGCGCACGCAGATGAAATAGGCTACATGGTGAAACAGGTAACGCCTGATGGGTTCCTGCGCATCGACCGCCTCGGTGGAAGTGATTCCGCAACGGCCCGTGGTCGGCGGTTGCGTATCTTCGGCGATAAAAAGGAAGTGGCTGGCATTATCGGAAATACCGCTATTCACCTGCGGAGAGATCTTGCTAATGAAAAGGCGCCAAGGCCACACCAGCTATGGGTTGACGTCGGAGCAGATTCTGCAGAAGAGGTGGCAGGGCTTGGTATTCGGGTCGGGCATCCGGCGGTTTACGCAGATGAGCCCATGGAGTTGACCAAACAGCGGATCGTGAGCCGCGCCATTGATAACAGAATCGGGGGCTTCATTATCGCCCAGGTCATGAAAAAGGTGGCGGCAGCGAAAGGAAAGAGAGCCTTTCGGTTGATCTGTCTCAATGCCGTCCAGGAGGAAATAGGGGGAAATGGGGCCCTGATGGCGACTCATCGTCTCATGCCTAACGTTAGTCTCTGCCTGGATGTTACCCACGCCACGGATACGCCGGGGATCGATAACGCTCAGCACGGACAGGTGAAGCTCGGTGGTGGCCCAACCCTCACCCATGGGGGTGCCAACCATCCGCTGGTGATTGAGCGGCTTGAGAAAGTGGCCCGCTCGAAAAAAATTCCAATCCAGCACGAAGCATCCAGCCGATTTACGGGGACGGATACAGATAAGATTTTCACAGTGCGTGAAGGTGTGCCGAGTGCTCTGGTTTCTCTGCCTCTTCGCTGTATGCACTCGGTGGTCGAAACAGCAGACCTTGGCGACATACAGAATACCATCAACTTGATGGCCGGCTTCGTCATGTCTCTCAGAGCACGAGACAGTTTTCATCAGGAGTTGTGAAAGGTAGTGCATGGTTGATCAGGTTTGTTCTCCTGAGTATCTTTCTGCTGGGATCCAGTGGCCAATCGGCCGTGGCTGGTCCTGGAAACGCGGCCCTCGGCTTCCTGAAAGAGCTCCGTGATGACCAGCGTGCGCCGGATGAATTGCTGGAAGGCAGTGTCCTGTCCCGCTACACCGGAATCATCAGGCGCTCGGCAATCGCCCAGCGCCTGGCGCTTCTCGGGCGTTATCTCAGGGATAACCGATACGAGCTCAAGATCTCCAGTGAGAAACGCGATGGCGATCTGGCGGCGGTCACGGTAAGCGCGGTCAGCAGTCAGGACCCTCTCATGGTGGATGTCTTCGGGCTCGGTTTACGGGAGCGAGGAGACGGGGGCTGGGCAGTCGCGCCTGTTCTCGGAAGTTTCGACAATGTGGACCTGGGGTATGACCGAAATCTTGAGCAACGGGCTGAGGCTCTTGAGTTGTGGATGGGCAGGGAAAGATTGGTGAACCTGCGCGCCCTTGAAGACCAGGTCCTCAAAGACCTGCGAAGGCGCATGCGTGAGGCAGAGCCGGCCGCCTTACAGGCCGCCGTCAGTCCCGGAAGGCTGGTAAGGGCATTTACAGACGCATGTCAGAGGGGAGATCTGCCGGCGGCAATGGTACTCCTCGGGCAGTTCGATGGAGATCTTACGGAGAAAGAACGGCGCCTGCAACGAGTCATATCCCTGGGATTACAGGGTTCCGATAGCAGGGGATACTGGAACTTTCTGACGCGGAGCGATGTGGTCCGGGTAGTCGTGCCGGAGGAGGGAGGTGATGACCTGGATGCAGAGGTCTCTCTTCTCATCTTTGATGCCCGGCGTGGGAGGCCCGTGAGCCTTATCCGTTTCGTTCTTCTGTATGTCGGAAAGCGCTGGACTATTGAG
>CAXEFH010000011.1:0-26242 GCA_963989605.1 uncultured Roseibacillus sp.
GCGCAGACAGACGAAAAGAAACTACTGGGGAGAACTCCTCAAGACCGACTACGAACACTACACCACTATGCAAGCTGCACAGAGCAGTGAAGAGGAAGATGACAGCTATGGTCCACTGGAGGGCCCTCCCGAAGGCCTGGAAGATGACCAGTCAGTCTCTGACGACTAGTACCACCCTGAAGATGAGTCAAAACTTGACTAGGATGGGGACATCAATGGAATCATGTCCTCGGTCTAGAATATAATTGATGGCTTCCAAACGCCCTCTGCTTCCTCCTCGGAATCTGGCTTTTCCGGCGCGCCACCTTTCGCTGAGCCCTCTTCGACAACTCCACAATGCCAAGCCGTTTTCTGCAGAATTTCCTTCGACGTGCTCGCCGCGTGCGAAAGGCGAACGACGGAAACACCAACCGTCTCGATCCTTTTCCGATCGGCGGTCCCTTGCGGAGATACAACTCTGCGAAATTCGCGCAGGACTTCCGGGCTGCCATCAACGTTGCTCTGCTTGCTCTTCCCCAAGGCATGGCCTACGCCGCCATCGCGGAACTTCCCATCGCCTACGGAATTGCGTGCTCTGCGGTTGCCGCGATCGTAGCTCCGTTTTTCTCAGGTTCGCGGCACACCATCCTGGGGCCAACGAATGCAACCGCATTCATGATTTTCTCCTTCTTTCTCGTCCCAGGCATAGCCTCCTCAAAAGAAGAAATCATCGCGCTGATGCCCCTTCTCTGTCTCATGGTCGGGGCATTCTGCATTGTTGGCGCACTCCTGAGAGTCGCAGATCTTCTCCAATTCGTCAGCAGGAGCGTACTCGTCGGATATATCGCAGGCGCTGCAACGCTGATTATCGCCAACCAGTTCAAACATATTCTCGGGATTACCGACCTGATCGAGGGCGGAGGGACAACCTTTGTAACGATCCTCCTTAAAGTTCTGGGCAATATTTCATCTCTCCAGTGGCAACCCCTCATACTCGGAGCTGGCACTCTGCTTTGCTATCTCTTCCTCCAGTCCCGCTTCCGGCGCATCCCGGTATTTGCTGTAACCCTCGTACTATTTTCCTTTCTTACATGGTTCCTCGGGGAGAGCACAGATCTTGGTTTTGCAGACGTAGCAACATTCGAGTCCTTTTCCTTTCAGGACTTGGCACCTGAGTTTGGCATTTTCACTCAGCCCGAAATTCTTGACAAGATTGCGCAGCTTTCGGCCATCGCATTCGCGATCGCCTTTCTCGCATCCCTCGAGAATACGGTGATGTCAAAGTCTCTCGCATCTCGCACCGGGGATCGCCCTGATGTCAACCAGGACATGCTTTCGGTTGGCGCCGCTAACATCGCCGCCGGGATATTCGCAGGTATGCCGGCCTCCGGTTCGCTCACGCGTTCTGCCCTCAACTACGAATCAGGAGCACGTACCAGGCTTGCCTCTCTCTTCTGCGGGATCCTCTGCCTCGCAGGCATCTTTCTTCTTGCGGCCTTTCCTCTCGTTCAGTTCGTCCCGCGAGCTTGTCTCGCCGGACTTGTCATCGCAGTGGCCGGATCCCTGATTTCTCCACGAGTCATCCGTATATGCCTGAGATCCACCAGGGACGACGCCCTCGTCCTTATCGTTAGTTTTCTGGCAGCCCTCTTCGCACCGCTCCACACCGCTATCTTCATCGGTATTGCACTGTCGATTTCACTGTTCCTGAGGAAGGCCTCACGGCCATACCTTGTTGAATACGAGGTGAATGATGAGGGCGACCTCAGGGAGCTTGGAGAAAAACGCAGGCGTCCCAATCCTTCGATCTCCATCGTCCACGTTGAGGGTGACCTCTTCTTCGGTGCTGCTGAACTGTTTCGAAACCAGATCCAACGTACCTTCGTTGATGAAAACCTGAAGATTATCATCTTGAGACTGAAGAACGCCCGCCATCTGGACGCCACAAGCGTTCTTGCTCTTGAAGACCTGATTCGCTCAGCCCGGGCAGAAGGCAGGCACATTATCATATCGGGAGCATCCCGGGAGGTCTATCGGGTCCTTAAGTTCTCAGGGGTCCTTGAGGTCCTGCAGGAAGGTTGCGATAGGAAAAAGGGAGAGAGCAACCTATACCTGTTCATGCCCAGTAACCCGAACATTTCGACCCGGGACGCGCTGAAGAGAGCTCAGCAGATTCTTGGCACTGACAAGGCGGACATCAAAATATTCTACGATCCGGAAAAGGATTCCTGACATCCTTCAGGACGACCTGGAGAAACCGGACCATGAGCCTGTTCACAGGCCGAAGCGCAGATTCAACCCACGCGGTAGACGATCCGCGCCTTGGTAGTATCGTATGGTGACATCTCCATTTTCACCTTGTCGCCCACCACCAGTCTTATGAAACGCTTCCGCATCTTGCCCGATATGTGCGCTAGCACCTCGTGCTCACTGGGCAACTTGACCTTGAACATCGTCCCGGCAAGAACCGCAGAAATGGTGCCTTCTACCTCCACGGCCTTGTCCTCACCATCCGCTCCCTTCTTCGGGCCACTGTAGTCAGTGCGGCGCCTCCTGCGGCCGCCTCCGCCTCTTCGTCTTCTTGGTGGTCCCGCGATAGCTCAGTACTGGGTTGGTTGAACCCACCTGCGCGGGTCTGCGGCGACATCATTGGCGATATTCTCATCCCCGCAATCGAAATCTGACTCCAAAGACCCTTATTTAGTGTTCCCCGACACCTCGGGGTCCTTCATCAGCCCCGAGGATTAGCGTTGACATGGACTAGGCTCGCTCCTAGGTTTCCGCCCTTTTCCGAACCCGGTCAAGACTCCACAACGCCTGTAATGAAGACCTTTTCTGCAAAAGCCACTGAAGTTGAGCGCAAGTGGTATGTAATCGACGCCGCTGACCAGATCCTTGGAAAAGTCGCAGTAGAGGCTGCTCGCCTCCTGCGGGGAAAACACAAGCCGATCTTCACTCCCCATGTTGACACCGGAGACCACGTTGTAATCATCAACGCAGAAAAGGTCCGTCTGAGCGGCAACAAAGAAACCGAGAAAATTTACACCAGCTACTCCGGATATGTCGGCGGCCAGAAGGTTGAGACGCCCAAGAAGGTTCGTGCCCGGAGACCCGAACTCCTCCTTGAGCGCGCAGTTCGCGGTATGATTCCCCACAACAGGCTTGGCCGTTCGCAGTTGCGCAAGTTGAGAGTTTACGCAGGATCTGAACACGAGCAAGAAGCGCAGAAGCCTGAGCCCTATACGATCTAATCACCCTCCGGAAGCGAATACCCTTTCCAAACATGGCTGACACCGAAAAAACCTACACCGCCACAGGTCGAAGAAAGACTGCTGTTGCCCGCATCTGGATGACTGAAGGCACTGGAAGAATTGTCATCAACAACCGCTCGTTTGAAGAGTATCTCCCAACTCTTCCCCTCCAGAACGAGGTCCTTGCTCCTTTTCAGGCTACGAACCTGGTCAACAAGTATGATCTCAAGGTCGTGGTTCAGGGCAGTGGAATTCCCGGACAGGCTGACGCCATCAAACTTGCGGTCGCACGGGCGCTGACCGAGATGGATCCCGAGTTACGGGGAAGCCTCAAGGCCGCCGGTCATCTACGTCGTGACCCCCGGGCCAAGGAACGAAAGAAGGCAGGTCAACCTGGTGCACGGAAGCGCTTCCAGTTCTCCAAACGCTAGGGAACTCTCGACCCGAGAAATCCAAGCCGCGAGTCTCCCGACCTGCGGCTTTTTTCTTTTTTGTTTAGCATCGCAGCTTCGTTTTTCCTTCAATTCGTGAGGTGAGAATACTCTCTTGGAATGTAAACGGAATCCGGGCCGCACTCGGAAAGGGGGCTGCGGAGTCCATCATCGGTGTTCAGCCGGATGTGTTTTGTCTCCAGGAAACCAAGGCCCGCCCTGAGCAGGTAGAACTTCCTCTCGAACTGGGAAGCTATCGCAACTATTGGAATTCCGCCGAAAAGAAAGGCTACTCGGGAACCGCAATCTTCTCACAAATAGAACCATTGGACGTTCTCGTTGGCATGGGACTTGAGGAGCACGACAGCGAAGGCCGCGTGATTACTGCTGAATACCCGGACTTCATGCTCGTCAACGTCTATACACCCAACTCTCAGGATGGACTGCGGCGCCTGTCGTATCGTCTCGAATGGGACAAGGCCTTCCGTCACTATCTCAAGCATCTTGAAGAAAACCGTGGTAAGCCGGTCATTTTCTGCGGGGACCTGAACGTCGCTCACCATGAAATTGACATAGCGCGCCCCAGCCAAAACCGGAGGACAGCCGGTTTTTCAGACGAAGAGCGCGAAAGTTTCAGTGAGACCCTCCAGGCTGGATTCACCGATACCTTCCGCCACCTGCATCCCGAAGCAACCGGATCCTACTCCTGGTGGTCTTACCGGGCGCAGGCTCGACAACGGAATGTCGGCTGGCGTATCGATTATTTCGGGATCTCTGACGCTCTCATTCCCCGTCTTGAATCAGCCTCAATCTATCCCAATATTCATGGGTCTGATCATTGTCCGGTCGACATTGTTCTCAGCTGAAGCCATTGTCTGCAAAGCGCCGTCCCCCAGGAGAACACTACCCCTGATTCCGGTTTTTTCTAAAGGGGCAGGTCGTAACTCCGGCCCGAGACCCCATCCCTCCAATTCACAAAGGCCGCATTCACGGTGGCGTATCCGCCCGGGGTCGGGTAGTTCCCTGTGAAGTACCAGTCACCGCATGACTCCTGCAGAGAGTCATGAAGGTTGCCAATGGTCTGAAAAATCACCTCCACCTCGCCCTGCCATCCGTTTTCGGGGAAAACCATGCGGCTGATCTCACTTGAAATCTCCTCTGCCGAGAATGGCTCGTAAATTCTCTTAACACAGTTCTGCATTTCGGACCACGGCTTGCGCAACTCCTCAATGCACGCCTTGTGCACTTCCTCAATCAGACTCTGGCGTCCATCCCGCTCGAGCAACCGAACCGCGGCCTGAAAGGCAATGAACTTTCCAAGTTCAGACATGTCGATTCCGTAGCAATCCGGGTAACGAATCTGCGGTGCAGTCGAGCATATGACAATTTTTCGTGGATTCGTTCGCCCAAGAATCTTGAGAATCGATGTCTTGAGCGTTGTTCCTCTGACGATGGAATCATCCAGGGCTACAAGGGTGTCGTCTTCTCCAACGACTCCGTAAGTAATATCGTAAACGTGCGAAACCAGCTGCGCCCTTCCCTTTTCCTGAGAAATGAACGTTCTCATCTTGATATCCTTGTGGGCAATTTTTTCCCCTCTCGGCCAGTTGTCCATGATGTGGTGGTTGAGAAGATCCTCATCAAGGTCTCCTGACCGCGCAGCCTCGAGGATGTTCGCTCTCACGCGATCACGTCGATATTGGCGAAGACCATCCATCAGGCCATACCACGCTGTCTCCGCAGTATTTGGGATAAAGGTAATTACTGCCGCACCGAAGTCCCCATCAATGGATTCTACCACCTGCTCGGTCAGAGCCGCACCCATCGCCTTCCGCTCCTGATAGATCGCAGGATCATTTCCTCGGGAAAAGTAGATGCGTTCGAAGGAACAGTGCTGCTTCTTGACGGAAGGCGCAAACCTCTCCTCACTTATGCCGCCGTCACTCTTAATGGTTGCCACCACTCCCGGTTTCAATTCCTCTACTTCCTGCTCGGAGGCTTCAAAAACGGTCATCAGGGGCACACGCTCAGAGGCAAAGGCAACCACCTCATCGGTAACCAATCGATGACACGGTCGAATTCCATGAGGATCCCGCATGACGAACACATCACCATTTCCGATCACTCCACAGATGGCGTAGCCACCATCCCAGCCGACTGCGGACTCGCTCACGATCCGGCTGACATCCAGTTCTTCGGAGATACGCTGAGGAATCTCCTGTCCCGGGACACCCTCATCGCGAAGGCGGCGATAAATATCCGTATGAGCCTCGTCGAGATGGAACCCGACCTCTTCCAAAACGGTCTGAGTATCAGTTCCAAAGACCGGGTGCTGCCCTCGCTCGATTAATTGCTCATTGAGAGCTCGTGCGTTGGTCATGTTAAAATTGCCCATCACCATTAAGGTTCGCGTGGGCCAGTTGCTCCGCCGGAGGTAAGGATGGCAGGAGCCTGAGTCAAATTCACCTGAGGTGCCATAGCGCAGGTGCCCGACAAGTACTTCCCCTGCAAAATCGAATCTTTGTTTGAGGGCCTCGGGGTCATCCAGCTTCAGCGCTCCCGCTCTTGCAAGTTTGTTGACCTGCTTGAGTTCCAGACGAAAAAGGTTTGCCAGTGAATCACGCGAGGAGTCGCGGCGGCGGAAAATATAAGGCTGCCCTTTCTGCATGTTGAGCTTGGCACTACCAATACCCACTCCGTCATGGCCCCGGTTATGCTGCTTTTCCATCAGGAGGAATAATTTACGAAACCCCCAGAGGGCATCCCCATAACGATCCTGAAAATAGGCCAGTGGCTTCCGCAAGCGTACTACCGCAATCCCACACTCGTGATTCAGGTGATCGCTCATCCGGAATCTAATATTGGGAGCTAACGCGCACTCCGGGATCTTGATCAACCACTCCCAGAACACGCCCGCCCGGACCAGCTTCAACCGCCGCGCCAACGTCAGACTCATCCACGACTACTACCCAGCCAAAGCCCATGTTGAAGGTGTGCCAGCAACTCGTCTCATCCACGTAGCGGAGAAGTTTCTGCACCGCCGCATTCTCCCATTCGGGAACTTCTAGGGAGGACCCATACCCCTGATCCGTAAGCAGTCGCTCCAGATTTTCTGGCAGACCTCCTCCGGTAATATGCGCCATGGCTCTCGGCTTGATCCCCTTCTTTTTCAAGCCGCTTACTACATCATGATAAAGTCTCGTCGGAGGGAGAAGAGAATCAACCTCGTCGGAGGAGAACGCCTCGCTGTTTTCAGCGAGAACCCGCCGAATCAGACTCCATCCGTTTGCATGAACTCCATCGGACTCATAGCCGACCAGCACATCGCCCGGGACAATAGACCCCGCATCCAGCATCTCTTCTTTCTCCACGCACCCTACGCAAAATCCGGAGAGCTCTATGACTCCCTCTGGAACAACCCCGGGCATCTCCGCAGTCTCGCCACCAGCAAGAATACAACCACACTCCTCCAGATAATCTGCCATTCCAGAAACCAGTCGCGTGATCCGACCTTCGTCGAGCTGCGCTATTCCAATATAGTCCAGAAACATGAGAGGATCTCCCCCTGTGGTAAGAATATCGTTAACGCTCATGGCCACGAGATCCTTGCCGGCGTCTTCGATCCGGTCGTATTGCAGTTGAACCTCCAGCTTAGTACCCACCCCATCACAGCCCGTGACGATTACGGGTTCGCGGTAATCGCTGAGTTCAAGAGCTGCGGCAAAGAGTCCATATCCCCCCATCAACTGGCGTTGCCTCTGAGTGCGCTGCACATGGGTGCGAATGTCACCGACCAGGGCCGCAGCCTTCACCGTATCAACGCCTGCCTCTGTGTAGGTCAGCTTGTCGGCCATTCGCTTTTTTTGTAACAGGCAGGCGCTTGACCGCAAGCCCAACATCGCCAGCCGCCGGCACACCACCTCTCGCCAGAACAGTCAGAAATCATCTTCCGAATTTACGCTCCAGTTCCGAGAGAGCGAACTCGACAAAAATCGGCCTTCCGCCGGGCGTGACGTAGGGCTGGTCACATGCGAAAAGCTGCTCAAGCAGTGATTTTCCCTCATTTTCCCTGAACTTGACCCCCTTGGCCCCAACCTTTGCCAGTTTAGCTGCAAACTTCTCTGCGGTCAGTTCCCGGCTACTTTTCCCCTCGGCGCTGTGAACAAGCTCGTCCACGATGTCGAGGAGCAGGGCCCGGGGATCTTCCTGGTCGAGCGCCGGCGGGATGCAGCGGAGCTGTACCGTTCCGGCCCCGAAGGGCTCCACCTCCATTCCTGCCGACTTGAAGTTATCCACATTCCTGACCACGACATCAAGATCCCGGGAATCAAGCTCTAGAAGTAGAGGCACAAGCAACCCTTGCGACACCGCAGCCCCTGCCTCCATTATCCTAAGCAATGACTCAAACAAGATCCTCTCCCGGGCTGCTTGTCCCTCGAGGAGAGCAAGTCCATCGACCCCCTCGAGAATAAAATAGGATGCATGAAGAATTCCAACGATCCGAAAGGGTGGCTCCTCCGGTCGACCTTCCTCCGAGCCGAGCTCCGGCTGCACCTCGGCACTCCAGCTCCGTGGCTCTGGCGCGCTGACCCCCTCGTCCCTGACCCGGGCCTCAACCCCGGCGCAGGCGAGCCGGCCAACGTTTTCACCTGCTCGATCTCCTGCCTCATCTAACTGAGGATAGGTGAAGTTTGGCGCTCCCTCCTTCAATACTCCGGTCTTCACTGCCGGTTGGTCTTTCCCTGAGAGCGGCCGCTCTCTCACTCCCCTACTACTCCCTCTCTTTACTGCCTCGCCAACAGCCTCAAGCAAAAGACTACGCAGATCCCCCGGCTGATGAAATCTGACCTCTCGTTTCGACGGATGTACGTTCACATCAACAAGCAGAGGATCGATCTCGAGCCAGATCCACGCGGCCGGATGCCGATCTCCAGGAAGAGATCCACGGCACGCCTCGCCCAAAGCCCGCCAGACAACCTGATCCTCAATCGGTCGCCCGTTCATGAATACATACTGTCCCCTCCTGCTTTTTCGAGCATCTTCCAGAGAACCCAGATAGCCACTTACCGCCATGCCGGGAGATTCAAGGCGGGACACTTCCCGCAAGTTGCCGAGATTCTGCCGCCCCCCAAGATCGGCAATCCGAACTCTCCTGTCGTCTGTGGCCGCAACATCAAAGGAGACTCGACCATCCTTCCTGTACACGAACCGAGTCTCCGGACTTGAGAGTGCGTGAAGCCGGACCTGATGATCAACATGAGCTGTCTCCGTCGCCTCACTTCGCAAAAATTTGCGGCGCGCGGGAACATTATAGAACAGATCACGGACTTCTACAGACGTGCCCGGAGGGCACCCGGCCTCGGAAACATCCTGCAATTTTCCTCCCGCTACGGAAATCGCCGTTCCCGCAACACAATCCTTCAGGCGGGTCATGAGCCGAAAGCGGGAAACGCTGGCAATAGAGGGCAGGGCCTCTCCTCTAAATCCCAGGGTCGTGATCGCATTCAGTCCCTCCTTCCGGAGAAGCTTGCTGGTGGCATGGCGCTCCAGACTCAGTAATGCATCGTCCCGGTCCATCCCACAGCCATCATCCGTAACCCTGACGAGAGCTACTCCCCCACGTTGGCTCTCCACCTGCAATTCGCTAGATCCCGCATCAAGACTATTCTCCACGAGTTCTTTCACCACACTCGCTGGACGCTCAACCACCTCCCCTGCGGCCACCTGGCTCGCAAGGGCATCGGGCATGACGTGGACAACCGGCATGAAGAAACCCTAGGATTTTTCGGGTCGCGGTCCGAACCAAATTACGAGCCACTCAAAAGCACGATGCTCTCGGGCTCATGCTCAAAAATATTGGCCTTCCCTACATCTGATCAGCCTCGGTTTTTAAAATTTACTCTATGTTTTCTGAGGTATTAACGAGTATTGCTGGTTGAGTCTTGTCAAATATTCCTCCTCTCCAAACATCGATACAAACTACGCTGGCGCATTTCTCCTCCTTCCTCCATTCTCTTCCCGGCTACCTAATGATCACGCTCACGGACAACGCCGTTCTGGAACTAAAGGCTCTTTTGCTCGAAAAGCAGGCTCCTGTTGAATCCGGCCTCAGGCTCGGCGTGCAGCGCGGAGGTTGCGCAGGGCTGCAATATACGATGCAGGTAGCTGCGAAGACCGAAGGAGATGAGGTGGTCGAACAGGATGAAGTCAGGGTCTTTCTTGCTCAGGACAGCCTAGAGCATCTGAAGGGGTGTATGATTGATTACTCGAGCGATCTTTCTGATGCGGGTTTCAAAATTATTAATCCGAATGCTGCCCGCTCGTGTGGCTGCGGCACATCCTTCGAAGCGAAAGAAGAAGGTGTGGAATCCAGTTATGATCCAGCCCTCGACGGAGAGAACTGCTCTTGAATCCTGAAGAGATGACTTCCTTCCTTCCGCTTAAGGGCAACCTCCTGGAGACGCTGAAGACCTACCCGTCAAAACGTCCCGTTCAGTTGCTCTCTAGTCGGTTGTATGCATCCACTTTCTGGCCATCGCGGCGGTTCCCAGTCCAACCTTCGAGCTGCTGATGCCCAGACCGCAGGAGTTCAAAAAGTTTATCAAACGGCGCCCCCCCTGGTTCTGGTGGATGCTTGCCCAGCTTCTCGCGGGGGCCTTTGCAGTCGCCAGCTGGAGCTTCTGCCTTTTTCTCTTCAGTGTCCCTGAGCGACCTTGGAATTACGAAACCCTTCGAAAGCTCGGAAGGATTGATCCCGTCCGATCCTATGATCCTATCGAGGCTCCCGAAGGGAACAGCTCGGATCCGCAGGTAGCTCTCTCGAGATTCTACTCTCTCTCGGGTGCCCAGCTAAGCGCTCACAACCTTCGTTTTAAGCGGAACTATATTACCAACTTCACAAAACCGGAGGTTGTTCATTACGTGGAGGGGACCTACCGGCTGACTGGCGTCCGCGCACTCACCGATGAAGACTTCTTTCAACCGGGACTGGCCTGCAGACTCGAAGCTATCGTTCGAGCCGATGAGCTTGCAGAGCCTAGCCCCTACCCGGTGATCCTTGAACTTCTGCTCCCTCTGGATTCACCGCGGGCAGAATCAATGTTCCCCATCGGCCACCTGTTTACTCTGAAATATCTGGAGCACAGGGCCCTCATCCTGCATGCCTCCCGGACTGGCACTGAAAAAGAGCCTGAACTGTGCCTGACCGTAATACCCCTCGCCTTTCAGAACTTCCTGGACCTCGAAGGTAATGCTCTCCCGCTTGTGCCTCCTGACCCGCTCAGGGTATCGGCAGAATTCCCTGTACTGACCGAGCACCGGCCCCGGTAGACGAACCCGTGAAATACGCTCCACGGGATGCAGACCACGAAAATTCTCTGGTGCTTAACCACCCTTGAGCCAGCGTATCTCGGAGGGCCCCACCACAAAATTCATCGTCCCCGACGGCTTCACGGCTTCTCCCTCCTCGGCTTGATACTGGAAAATCTTTAAGGGCTTCACTCCGGCCACCTGTGACATCAGATAAACCCTGACTGCCAGCGGCTCCTTTCCCTCTCCGCCCGGAAGATTCCGGGTAGTAAACTGGACCTCATTCAACCCGTCTCTCGCCCCTCCAATAATCACCTCCGAAGCCTTGGTGTTCTGATACAGGTGCCGGCTGACGCCATTCACCATCACCCTCACCTCACGTCCCGGGCAATAGACATAGGTCTTGGCGATATATTTCACCGGACCCCGTAAAGCTACGACAGGACTCTCCAGACTGCCTTTGGGAGAAAAATCTGGGCCCTCGATATGGGCAAGGTTTCCCGCCTCAAGCTGTTTCCGTGTTGCTGGAACACTCGCAAGGTTCACATAATCCGCAGAATCGTACTTCCAGCGGTTACCCTCTTTTGCAAACGACAGAGTGAGAAGATTATTGGGTGGGGTTCCCCCAACTCCAAAATCCACAGGTCCAAAGTAAATCATGTTAGCGGTCACTCCTTTCACCTTAACCCCAAGAAGCTTCAGGGGCCGGTTGTCGGGCGGACTTGCCGGAAGGCTGGAGAGGGCGAAGGTGGTTGGCCGACGCTCTGAGTGAATCCTGTTGAGGATGGAAATCCGGCGATGGGAGGCCGTGTGGGACTGCCACTTCGCCATATCCCGCCTGATGACCGCATCTCTCCAATGCTGATAAACTGCATCCAGATGCCGCACCAGGGCCGAATCCGTCTTCTGCGGGGCCGCCTGCATTGTCCCAGGAAGCAAGGCAACGCCCAGACAAGGTAAAAGCATACGGATCATGACGGAAACTATGGACATCCTCCATCCGGAATGAAAAATAAATCCGCCCGTTCCTCTCTTTTCACGTGATCGACCAACTCGTCAAAGCCCCTCCCATCGGTGAGGCGCGCGAACAGGAACTGCTTAAGAAGGCTCATTCCTTCATTTACTTCCATTCGCCAGACCAGGATCTGGCAGCACACTTCTTTTTTCCTCCGGGGCACGAGCCAAAATCCGCTGCCGCACCGGTAATACTTTTCCTGCACGGGGGGATGTGGGATCTTTCCATGGCTACTCAGTTTGTGCCCCATGCCCTCCACTTCGCGGCCCGCGGCGCAGTCTGTATGTGTATTGAGTATCGTGTTGGTGGACAGGACAGCCTTCATACTCCCGTCGATTCTCTAGAGGATGCCGCCATGGCAATAGTCTTCCTGCGCAAGAACGCAGCCATTCTCGGCATCGACCCGGAACGGATTGTTCTTGGAGGATCCGGATCAGGGGCCCACCTCGCCCTTTGCTGCGCGACCCTTCCAGAAATCGGAAACGAACCCGGAAAGAACTTCCAGCCGTCTGCCCTTTTTCTGTTCAGTCCCCTCGTCAACACCACTCGCAAGGGGGTGGGCGGGGAGAAATTCACTTCCGATGAGGAGGCAAAGCGCTACAGTCCATCCGAATACCTGCCGCAGCCGGGTCTCCCCCCTTGCATGCTCTACCATGGCAGGAGTGATCGCCTGATTCCGGTCGAGTTGGTCGTAAAATTCGCAAAGCGATACGCGAAGAAAAAAAATCGCTGCGAACTGATGGAATTTAAAGGCGCTGGCCACACCTTCTTTAATTACAACTCTCATCAGCAGAATTACGAAGTGACCCTTCGCTCGGTCGATGCTTTTCTGGTCAGCCTCGGAATTCTCGCACCTGACCCCCTTACCAACGAGCTGTAAGGGGCAGATCCCGCAACCAGTAGAGTGCTTGAAGAACAACACAGTTCGAGAATCAGGGAGACACAACCAGAAGACGTCGAGGAGCTTCATTCGCTGGTGTGCGATCTGGCAGATTTTGAAAACCTCCGCGAAACGGTAGCCTCAACGCCGGGAGACCTTCACCAGGCACTATTCGGCAACAGTCCGCGAGTGGAGGCATTGGTCGCAGAAATTACCCCACACAGCGTGCCAGAGCAGAGCAAGGGCCCTTCCCTCACTGGTATGGCATTCTTTTTTCAGACTTTCTCGACCTTCACCGGGCGCCAGGGCCTATGGCTCGAGGATTTGTATGTCCGCCCGGAGTATCGCAACCAGGGAATTGGAAAGGCGTTGCTCACTCACTTTCTTTCGGTGGCCCAGTCCCGGGGATGCGCAAGGGCAGAATGGTCGGTTCTCGATTGGAACACTTCGGCCATTGACTTCTATGAGCATCTTGGAGCCGAGATCATGCCGGAATGGCGTATCGCCCGGCTCGATCTGCAGAAATGACCGACCAGCCGGCCCAACCACAAGCTTGTCTAATCGCGAGGAGAAGCGGGCTTGCACAAGAGGCGCCCCTATGTAGGTTCCGTGACACTATAACCTGCTATGTTTAAGAAATCACTACTCACCACTCTTGCAATGATCGGGTCTCTTCTCGCGTCCACAGGTCAGGACGAAGCCCCAAAAACACCGAACCCTCTGGAAACGCCCTCTCCCAAGGGAGCCCGGGTCTACATTCAGGGCATAAAGGATGGCAAGACCGTCCAGAGTCCGGTCACCATCCGCTTCGGGCTCAAAGGCATGGGAGTCTGTCCCGCCGGGACCTACCTTCCTGATACGGGGCACCATCATCTCCTTATCAACATGGATGTCTCGGAGCTCGACAAAAAGCTACCGATTCCTACGGTCGAGGGAAAATGCCTCCACTATGGAAAAGGGCAGACTCAGGTAACCCTTGATCTCCCCAAGGGCAAACACACCCTCCAGCTCGCATTTGCCAACTTCGCGCACATTCTCCATAAGCCTGCCGTGGTGTCCAAGAAGATCACTATCACGGTCGAATAGGCTCTTAATTCCCAACTCGACCGCAACGGTCGATTCGAGAAAGACCAGCGAACCGCTCGCTGGTCTTTTGCTTGGCACCCGAAGGCGCTTTGATTCCCTTGAGGAATGACGTCCGTAAACCACGGAGGAGATGAGGAGATCAGCCGACCTGCTCGCTGGGAGGATTCCAAAAATGGCTGAAAAGTAACAATTCTTGGTTCCCGCCCTCAAATTAACCACGTTGAATTCGCGGAGCAGGCTGGAGCGCGCGTCATTTTGGCACATCTTTCAATCCTTGAACTTCTCCACTTGGCAGAGACTCAGAGGGCTTTATGATTGTAGCCCCGAGGGGCACGGAAGTTGCTTCCTGCCTCGCGTGTCACTGGACGATCAGTGACTGAGGATCGCTAAAGCCCTGCAACCCCACTGGCTCGCAAGACCAGACGAGCCTCTACCAAGGGTTTCCGCGGGGCCTCCCGGCCGACACAGATGAGTCACTACCATCCAGATTTCACCCCCGATACCGCTGGCTCCCTTCATAGATGGAGCAACGAGAGCGACAATTGCGGAATGGGAGCCATCGCCTTGTTGAACGGCGAAAGGAATTATCAGGCTCTGGATCATGCTATCACCTCGGTCTGCAACATGACCCACCGGGGAGCGGTAGACGCCGACATGAAGACTGGGGACGGTGCCGGAGTCCTCACCCAGATTCCCTATCCCATCTTTCGTAAGGCTGTCTCGGCAATGGGTCATGAACTGAAAAATGATGAAGATCTTGCGGTTGGGGTATTCTTCCTCCCCCGAAACAACGAGCACGGCCAGACAGAAGTGAAGTCCGCCGCAGAGGCCATAGTGGCCCGGCGTGGTATCACCTTGATCGGCTGGAGGCAGGTCCCCTTGCACCCTGACGAACTCGGCGAAGTTGCCCGGGAAACCCAGCCCGAAATCCTTCACTTACTCCTCGAAAAGCCGCCTGGATGGGACAATGACACCTACGAGCGGCAGCTGTTTCTTGTTCGGCGTGAACTGGAAAAACAATTCAACGAGCTCACCGGATTTTACGTTCCCACGCTTTCAAGTCGCCTGATCAGCTACAAGGGACTCGCCCAACCAGAAACCCTGCGAGCCTTTTATGCCGACCTTCAAGATAGCGACTACAAGATTGGTATTTCGCTTTATCATCAGAGGTTCTCTACCAACACATTCCCGGCGTGGCCTCTGGGCCAGCCATTTCGAATGCTCTGTCACAACGGGGAGATCAATACTGTGAGAGGCAACAGGAACTGGATGGCATCCCGTGAGGAATTCTTTGCCTCCGACCTTTGGGGAAACGACATTGAATTGCTCAAGAACCTTCTGAGCTTCGAGGAGTCCGATTCCGCCTCCCTGGATCATGCTCTCGAATTACTGGTTCTCTCCGGCAGATCTCTTGAGCACGCGATGTGCATGCTTGTGCCCCCCGCCTTCCGGCATGATCCTGAGATTTCTGATCAGCTGAGGGCATTCTACAGTTACCTTAGGTCTTTTGCGGAGCCTTGGGATGGACCCGCAGGCCTCGTTTACACCGATGGAACAAAGGTTTGTGCCTCTCTTGATCGGAACGGGCTGCGGCCATCACGTTTCACCCTGACAGACGATGGTCTTCTTTACATCGGGTCGGAATCCGGCGCTATTCAGCTGCCTGATGAGAAAATCATCCGCCGGGGGCGTCTCGGCCCGGGGCAAATGCTTTCTGCCGACACCGCAAGTGGTGAACTTAGACTCGACCGGGAGATCAAGGAAGCCCTTGCCTCCCAGCAACCCTACGCCAAGTGGGTTGATGAAAACAGAGTCGAGCTGAAGGATTATGTGACGCCTGAACCACAGGTGCCTGCCGAGGACCTGGACCCTCTTCATCTGTCCCGTTGCCAAGTCACGCATGGCATAACCCTGGAAGACCTCGACATGGTGTTCCCTCCGATGGTCAAGGCTGCTCAGGAAGCAGTCCATTCGATGGGCGATGACATCCCATTGGCTCCACTTTCAAGGTACCCCAGACTGCTTTTCACCTATTTCAAGCAGCTCTTTGCTCAGGTGACCAATCCACCGATTGACCCGATCAGGGAATGGGCTGTCATGACTCTCGCCGCGGGCCTTGGACCAGAGCGGAACCTTCTGGAGGAGACGCCTGAACACGGACGCATTCTCCAGCTTGAGTCCGCTATCCTGTTCGAGCAGGAACTCGAGGCTCTGCGCAGCCGGGAAGAGCATGGATTCCTGACCAGCTCCATCGATGCCACGTGGGATCTCGAGGAAGGGCCCGGAGGTCTCAAGAGTGCGCTTGACCGGGTTTGCCAACTGGCTGAAAAGGCCGTTGACGATGGAGTGGGGATTCTCATCCTGTCAGACCGGAATTTCTCGGCGAGACGAGTACCTCTTCCCTCCCTCCTTGCAACAGGTGCTGTCCACCATCATCTTAACAGAGCGCGCAAACGATTGCGGGCCTCCCTCGTGGTGGAAACAGGAGAAGCGAGAGACACTCACCAGATCGCATGCCTGTTCGGGTTCGGAGCAACTGCGGTTTGCCCATATCTCGGATATGCGACAGTGAGACAGGTGGTCGCCACCGATAACCGAAAGAAGCTGGGGGAGAACATGACGCCCCAGCTGGCGATGGCGAACTATCGGAAGGCACTGGAGAAGGGCCTGCTCAAAATCATGTCGAAGATGGGGATCAGCGTCCTCAACTCATATCAGGGCGCGCAGATCTTCGAGGCTGTCGGGATAGGGCAGTCTGTCATAGACTATTGCTTTGCCGGCACTCACTCGCGAATCGCCGGGATAGGTTTTTCAGATATCGCCGAAGAGAGCATCATTCGTCACCGGGCAGCTTGGGAAACAGAAGTGCCGGAAGGAGAAACCCTCGACCTCGGTGACCCGGGATACAATCGCTACCGGCGAACAGGTGAACGTCATGCTCTGACCACCGAGGTCATCAAGAATTTTCATACGTTCGTAAAGACCGGGCATGAGGACTCTTATGAGGATTATGTAAGGGCAACTCTTGAAACGACTCCATCCACGATTAAGGATCTCCTCGAGTTCGTCCCGGGTGTCCAAGGACCCGTTCCACTCGACGAAGTGGAACCGATAGAGAACATCAGGCGTCGGTTCACAACCGCGGCCATGTCAATGGGAGCGCTTTCTCCTGAGGCTCATGAAACGCTTGCGATCGCGATGAATGCCATTGGAGGAAAATCTGACTCTGGCGAGGGTGGAGAGGATCCTCGTCGATTCGAACCCTACCCTAATGGAGACTGGGCGAGATCACGGATCAAGCAGGTGGCTTCCGGTCGCTTCGGCGTATCTGCCCACTATCTTGTCAACTGCGACGAAATTGAAATCAAGATGGCTCAAGGAGCCAAGCCCGGCGAAGGGGGTCAGCTCCCCGGCCACAAGGTCACTGGCCTGATTGCCAGACTCCGTCATACCCAGCCCGGGGTCCAACTAATCTCACCACCTCCTCATCACGACATCTACTCTATTGAAGACCTTGCCCAGCTCATCCACGACCTGAAGGAAATCAACCCGCGGGCCAAGGTCACTGTGAAACTGGTAGCAGAGTCTGGCGTAGGGACAATTGCCGCCGGAGTAGCCAAGGCTGATGCTGATGTCATTCTTGTTTCCGGGCATGATGGTGGCACCGGGGCTTCGCCTCTGTCCTCCATCAAATATGCTGGTCTTCCCTGGGAGCTTGGCGTTTCCGAGACTCAGCAGACTCTGGTTCTCAACAATTTGCGCGAAAAGGTTACCCTCAGGACAGACGGGGGCATGAGAACTGGACGTGATATTGTTATCGCTGCGCTGCTGGGCGCGGAGGAATACAATTTCGGAACCATCGCGATGATCGCGATGGGATGCGTTTATGTGCGCAAGTGCCACCTCAACACCTGCCCTGTAGGAATCGCGACTACCAGCCCGAAATTCCGGGCCAAGTTCAAAGGAACTCCTGAGATGGTGATTCGGTTTTTCGATTCCGTTGCACAGGAAGCTCGGGAAATCATGGCTACTATCGGCGTCCGGCGGATGGACGATCTCATTGGGCACACAAGTTACCTGAAACAACGGGAAATACCTGACCACAAAAAGGCGAACACCATCGACCTTACAGCAGTCCTGAAGGATGTGGCTCCGGTCGTCGCAGAGAAGAGCGGCACACCGGTGGAGGAAATTCCCCGAACCCGCCAATTGGAGCGCAATGACGGCATTCACAAACCCGCACTCGATCTCAGGATCATTCAAGAGGTAGCGGAATTATCAGCCGACCGGGCGAAGGATGAAGAAATTTCTACAGGGACGCGCGACGCAGAGGAGGTCAAAGAGGCGTTCCGCACATTGATGGACAAACCCCCGGTTTCGCTCGAATACGGGGTGGTAAACACCGACCGCAACATCGGAACGAGGTTGTCCGGTCGGATCGCCGAGATTTATGGGAATCACGGACTACCATGCAAAACCATTAACCTCACCTTCCGCGGATCAGCGGGACAATCCTTCGGATGTTTTCTCTGTGGCGGTATTCGTCTCAGGTTGATCGGTGAGGGAAATGATTATGTCGGGAAGGGAATGGCAGGCGGCGAAGTTGTCATTCATCCCCCGGATACAATGTCCCCGGAGTTTGAAGCAGCGTCCAATTCGATCGTAGGAAATACGGTGCTCTATGGGGCTACAGGGGGAACTCTCTTTGTCAGCGGTTGTGCAGGGGAACGGTTCTGTGTTCGAAATTCAGGTGCCACTGCGGTCGTTGAGGGCGTTGGTGATCATGGATGCGAATACATGACCAATGGCACCGCGGTCATTCTTGGAATGACCGGTAAGAATTTTGGTGCAGGAATGTCAGGGGGAACTGCCTACATCTATGATGTAGATGGTCGCCTCCAGTCCCGTATCAACCCTGAGATGGTAGTTGCTCTTCCAATCAAACGCAGTGAGGACATTGCCGAAGCAAAAGCCCTTATCGAACAGCATCTCAGCCAGACTGGCTCCCTGCGGGCTCAGTTCCTCCTCGACGACTGGGAGAAGGCCCTTAAGAAGCTGATCCGGGTGATTCCCAAGGAACGGGCGGAACTGGAACGTCAGGAGTCTCAGCATGAGAACGCCAGTGAACCGGTTTCGGTGAAGTAGAGCTGAAACCACGGGGGACCCGGATAAAATTCCGAACTGACACCCATGACCTACCGTGCAATTGTACGGCGATGAGTAATGACGAGACAAATTCCTCAGTCGAATCAGAGCGCGTCGACGAGGAGGTTACTGAATCCGAATCTCCCCCAAAACGCTCTCTCCTCTCCAAACTGAGGATCGGGGCCATGCTTCTTGCAGGAGCCCTGCTCCTGGTCGTAGCGGCGCGTAACTGGGAACCTGTTACCATCGACCTCGTAGGACAGAAAATCGAAGTTGCTCTATCCGTCCTTGTCATCCTCACTTTCCTCTGCGGTACAGTCATCGGTCTCCTTCTCGCGTTTTTCCGTCCCTGGCGGAAACAGGGCTGAACTCACCTCCTCTTTCATGTCTTATTACCAATCCGTCAGCCGCTGGTGCTTCGGAGATTTCACTCTCGAGGCCCTTGCCGAACGTGCCGCACAGATCGGACTCCAGGGTATCGACCTTCTTCACCCGGATGAGGTTGCCACCATTCGTCCCTTCGGACTGTCCTGCCCGGTTACCGCCGCCCCTGAGCACGACAGTGGATTGGGTTGCATTGAGCGGTCCTTCAATCGCCGGGAGCACCACGAGATCCTGCTCGAAATCTACCGGGATCTTATTCCTGCAGCGGCGGAAGCCGGCATCCCTCACGTCATCACCTTCAGCGGAAACCGTGAGGGGCTCTCCGATCAGCACGGAATAGATCAATGCGCCCTCGGACTTGAGAGAATTCTGCCCCTCGCCGAAGAGCATGATGTCGTCCTGGTCATGGAACTGCTGAATTCGAAGGTAGATCACCCCGACTACCAGTGTGACAATACCAACTGGGGTGTGAACCTCTGCAGGAAGATTGGCCATCCCCGCTTCAAGCTCCTCTATGACATCTACCACATGCAGGTCATGGAGGGAGATGTGATCTCGACTATCCGTGGAAATATTGATTATTTCGCCCACTTTCACACCGCAGGGGTCCCTGGCCGGAACGAACTGGGGGTCGATCAGGAGCTCAATTACCCCGCCATTGCCCGGGCCCTAGCGGCAACCGGTTATACAGGTTATGTCGGCCATGAGTTTGTTCCAACGGCAGATGACCCCTTCTCCTCTCTCTCTCAGGCCGTAGAGGCGTGGTCTCTATCATCCTGAAGCCTTACCATGCCTTTGATGAAACTCTCCTCGCAGCCTACAAAATTCCTTTTTTTCTGCTGGCACCCGAGATTGATGATCTTCCTCGCCCTGCAGGCCTTCCTGTCTCTTTCGTCCTCGGCCATCCCCAATGCTGTCGGGGGCTTTCTCGCCCAGGCGGAAATCCCGCTCAACGAGACGGAGATCAGCAATCATCTTCTTGATCCGGCAGTCTGGTCCGGCGAACGCGAACTCCCTGGTGAATGGCGACAGGAAGCACCCATCGCAAGTGTAAAAGGAAGCTACCTGGCCGCCCGCCCGAAAGTGCTGGGACTTCCTGCAGTCATGGTCCAGGCCCGCCACCGTAATCAGAGGCTCGATTCGCTCGCTGTCACCTTTGCTGATGCAGGTTCCTATTTCGGCTACCTCGACAAGAAGCTTCCCCGGGGGCTGAGCCGCCGCCAGCAGCAGGCAGAAATGCAACGGCGGCTTGCAGTGAAACAGCAGGAATTTTCCTCCTTCTTCCGTAGGACAGAAAACTCGCTCAGAGAGGCCCTGCGTGATCTCTCGAACAAGCGACCAAAAGACGGTCAGATTGGAAAAACGAGAGCTCTCCGGGCAGAAGTGATCGATTACCGCATGGACGATCTCGTCCTTCGTCTCCTCGTGGGAAGTGACCGCCTGATCCGTCTTATCATCCAGCCTGCAAGTTCCGCCAGCCGAGAGTGGCTTGACGTGGATCGCTCTTCCCTTTCACAGAGTGCGCTCAACCAGCTCTACCAGAGTCGGGTGGCCAGAACCCCTAACGGAGACGTTCGGATTGGAACTCTTCCGATCGTCCCCCAGGGCTACAAGCCATACTGTGGACTCAACACCCTCACCATGGCAGCTCGCTACTTCGGACTGCATGTGGACGAGGACTGGCTTTCGGTCGCTGGAAAGTTCCAGAATACGGGTTCAGCCGCTGGCTCTCAGCTTCCACGCCTCTACCTCGCAGTGGCCACAGAAGCCGGACTGGACCTCCACAAGTCGAACGACTTTTCCCCCGACGAACTACGGGGTTCGATTGACCAAGGGCTCCCAGTAGTGATCTGGAGACGCTTTAGCACTACCCGCAACAGGATTCACTCTCGTCAGACCCTGATGGCATCGAAAGATCCTGAATACCAGATTCCCAGACCAGATCTCTCCACACGGGACTCATGGCCTGATGATGAGGCGCCTCTCCACGCCTCTGTTATTGTCGGATACAATCCGAAGCGAAGAGAAGTGCTTTTCGTCGAAAGCTGGGCAGGCATGAACATTCCTCGACGCATGCGAGAGGAGGAAATGACCGCGACGGCCTACCTGACCTTTTATTTCAAGCCGTAACTCCCCTCAAGATCTGGTCCGAGGGTCCTCTTTCGATGAAAATCCACCCAAAAGGGTCGAATTTCGAGCAAGTTTGGAAAACCCCATTGCGATCAACTCCTCTCTGGGCTAAGTTTCCTGAGTCTACTGTGTGCGTCAATTCTTGGCTCGCGCCCGGACCGATGCTTTGACAAAGGGGGCAGCCCCGGCGGAGTGACATCATGCCTTTACTGGAAGGTGTCACCTCGAAGGAAGCCCCCAACCTATTGGGCTACGGGAACGTGGCTTGCGTAGTCAAGGACGGCACGGCGGATGACCGTAAAAGCCCGCTCGTTCACCCGAGCGGGTTTTTCATTACCACTCTTTGGAGCGGGGTTCCCGGCCCCACACATCTCAGCAGCTAGCCGGGGTAACCTGCACCCCAGTCGATTTTCATCCAGCAGATGCGCTCGCTTTCGAAATAAAACTTCCCGCTGAACGTTTCGCCCTCAAGCATCCTAGGCAGCCAGTGCTCGTCATCCTCCCACATCAAGTCGTAGGGAATTTGAGAAATTTTTGTCCAGAGGGGTATCGCCTCCTCGGTCTCACCTGCCTCACCTCTGCACGATTCAGCCATGAAAACATGAACAAAAATATCGGGCAGGTCACTCATAGCAAAAAATAGCTCTCCCATTTTACGCGGCTTCAGAGGAGTCACGAGAAGCTCCTCCTCGGTTTCCCGGATTGCCCCCTCCAGTGGAGTCTCCCCTGACTCAATCTTGCCCCCGGGAGCATTGATCTTACCTGCCCCTATTCCTCTGAGCTTCTGCATGAGCAGAACATCGTTTCCTTCCCGGATAAACATCAGAGTAGCCCGCATATCAGGGCTCCAATGGTCCCAGTCAATCGGTGATGGTCCGCGGCTGAGATCCTCTTCCGCCCTCATCAATCCTCAAGATATGCCTCTACTCCCTCACAGGTGCATACAAGGTTCCGATCTCCGTGAACATTGTCGATCCGCCCCACTGAGGGCCAAAACTTATGACTCCTCAATCTGGGAACCGGAAACGCCGCCAACTCCCGGGAATAGGGCCGATCCCACTCGTCACAGGAAACCATCTCTGCCGTATGTGGGGCCCGCCGCAGGGCATTATTTTCGGAATCCCAGTCACCTCTGATTACTTTCTGGATTTCTCCATGGATTGAAATCATTGCCTCACAGAACCGGTCCAACTCTTCTTTTGACTCGGACTCCGTTGGCTCGATCATGAGCGTTCCTGCAACAGGCCAGCTCATCGTCGGTGCATGAAACCCATAATCTATCAGCCGCTTGGCGACATCTTCCACGGTAATACCGCTCTCTTTCTGGAGTGGGCGCAGATCAATAATGCACTCGTGCGCCACCCGGCCCTTCGATCCAGTGTAGAGAACCGGGAAATAGCTCCGCAGTCTATGAGCAACATAATTCGCATTGAGGAGGGCCACCTTGGTGGCAGCTGTCAAACCAGCGACGCCCATCATCCGGATATACATCCATGAAATCACGTTGATAGATGCGCTACCCCATGGGGCCGCACTGACAGCACCATCCTTGCCGGGCAGCACGGAGTGTCCGGGAAGATAGTCAGCGAGATGACTGGCAACACCAATCGGACCAACACCGGGCCCGCCACCCCCATGAGGAATACAGAATGTCTTGTGAAGGTTCAGATGGCAGACATCTGCCCCGATGCTCGCGGGACTGCAAAGTCCTACCTGGGCGTTCATGTTTGCACCATCCATGTAGACCTGCCCCCCATGGCTGTGCACCGTTTCACACACCTTCAGAATCGACTCCTCGAAAACACCATGAGTTGAGGGGTAGGTCACCATTAAGGCTCCCAGTCGGTCACCATGTTCCTCGCACTTGGACTGTAAATCACTCAGATCAATATTACCCTCCTCGTCGCACTCGATGGGAACTACCCGAAAGCCTGCCATAACTGCAGAGGCTGGATTCGTGCCGTGAGCCGAGAGGGGGATAAGGCAGACGTCCCGCTCCGGGTTGTCCCGTTTCCGGTGATACCGGCGAATCGCCAATAATCCCGCATACTCGCCCTGGGATCCTGCATTAGGCTGGAGCGAAACCGCAGCGAATTGCGTGATTTCTGCAAGCCACCCCTCAAGCGTTTCCAACATCAAACGATACCCCCGGGTCTGCTCTGCCGGAGCGAAAGGATGAATAGACCCAACCTCCGGCCATGTGACAGGCACCATCTCGGCAGCTGCATTCAACTTCATGGTGCAGGAACCCAGCGCAATCATCGACTCGTTCAGGGCGAGATCTTTTCCCTCAAGTCTCCGCATGTAGCGCATCATCTCCGTCTCGCTATGGTAGAGATTGAAAACCTCATTATCCATGAAGGGCGAGACCCGGATGAGGTCCTGCGGAAGCCCCTGTTCTTCTTCATCCCCCAGTTCTATCCCAAGACAACCAAGAACCTCTTTCACCTCTTCCTCCGACACTGTCTCATCCAGAGCAATCCCTACCCTTCCGGATCCGACGAGACGGAGGTTGTATCCCTTGCTGGCTGCCGCCTCGACCAAGTCTTCCGCCTTGTCCCCAACTTCAAGAGTCAGAGTGTCGAAAAAGCCGCTCCCTGTGCATTTGACACCCGATATTTTCAAGGACCGTGCCAGCCGACCGGTCAGGGCGTGAACTCGTGAGGCAATTGCCCGCAACCCCTCGGGCCCATGATACACTCCATACATTGAGGCCATTACAGCTAGCAGGACCTGCGCAGTACAAATGTTGGAGGTCGCCTTGTCACGGCGGATGTGCTGTTCACGGGTCTGAAGAGCGAGTCGATAAGCTGGCTTCCCAACATGATCCACAGATACTCCCACCAACCTTCCGGGCAGCTTGCGCTTCAACGCATCCTTGCAGGCGATATAGGCGGCATGGGGACCGCCAAATCCGAGTGGAACGCCGAAACGCTGCGTCGAGCCAACACACATATCAGCCCCGAAGGCTCCGGGCTCTTTGAGGATTGTGAGCGCAAGAGGATCTGCAGCCACCACCAGAACACCTCCCGCTGCATGCACCCTTTGCGCGAGACCCTCATAATCGTGGAGGGACCCAAGGGTATCTGGATACTGCACGAGCGCGCCTGAAAACTCTCCTTCGCCAGCGGAAAAATCCTGCCACTTCCCGATGACGAGTTCGATCCCGATCGCTTCCGAGCGGGTTCGCAGGATATCAAGGGTTTGAGGATGACAGTGGCGGTCCGCAAAAAAGCTTCGGGCTCTCGGCTTGACTGCCTGAGCCATCGCCATCGCCTCCGCCGCTGCGGTACCCTCATCCAGCAAGGAGGCATTTGCGACATCCATTCCCGTCAGGTCAACCACCATGCTCTGGAAGTTGAGCAAGGCCTCTAGACGACCCTGGGCGATTTCTGCCTGATAGGGTGTATAGGCAGTATACCAACCCGGGTTCTCGAGAATGTTCCGCTGTATCACCGCAGGAGTGATCGTGCCATGGTAACCCTGCCCGATGAGAGAGCGCCGCACCTCATTACTGGACATGACTTCCTTCAGCTCAGCCAAGGCCTCGGTTTCTCCCATGGGCTCCTCAAGAACCAATGCTTCAACAAGACGAATCTGATGAGGAACGGCCTCTTCGACGAGCGAATCGAGTGTTTCGCAACCCAGATCACCGAGCATTTCTCCGCAGCGCTCCGGAGAAGGCCCTATGTGGCGTTGCGGAAAACCGCCGGGAATGGTCGCGCTGGGGCTCGCTGGCGCCACGGGCACACTCGGAGGCGCAACAGGAATTTCCATGGTCTCAACTGATCAAATCTTCGTATGCGGTAGCATCGAGCAGGTCATCAAGATCACCTGCCTCTTCGAGGCGAATCTTGAAAATCCATCCTTCCTCATACGGGCTACTGTTGATCACGGAGGGATCGCCCTCCAGCTCCGTATTGATTGCTGTGACCTCCCCCCCGAGGGGCGAGTAGATCGGACTGGCGGCCTTGACCGATTCCACGGTCCCAACCTCATCTCCGCTCCCCACGGCCTGACCAATCGAAGGTAATTCCACAAAAACGACGTCGCTCAATTCTTCCTGAGCGTGGTCCGTGATACCAACCGTAGCGAGATCACCTTCGATGCTCACCCACTCATGGTCCGGTGTGTAATGAAGATTGTCGGGAATGTTCATTGCGTCTGCTGATAGTATTCCTAGCGCCTTAACCCTTCTTGTAAAAAGGCTTTTTCCATACTTCTGCAGGAATCATCCGTCCCCGCACCTCGACGGACAACAACTCTCCGACCCTCGCCATCGTCTCCGGCAGGTATGCCATGCCAATTCCAACCCCGATCGACGGCGAGAGGGTGCCACTGGTCAATCGCCCCAACTCCTCCCCGTCCTGACTAAACACCGCAGAACCAGGACGGATCGGAGGCCCCGGCTCGAGACATTTCAGCGGAACGAGAACCTCGCGTAACCCCTGCGATTTCTGATCGAGGAGCGCTTCCCGCCCCACGAAATCCTCCTTAGTGAGGTCCACGAAAAAGCCTAACCCGCTCTCTAGTGGCGTTCGCTCCGGGCTCAAGTCAGACTGTCTCTTATACACCTCTCCGAGCCCACGAGACAGGCAGAAATCTCGTATGCCGTCTTCTGCTTGAAAAAAAA
>CAXEFH010000012.1:0-25708 GCA_963989605.1 uncultured Roseibacillus sp.
TTTTCACGCAGAAGACGGCATACGAGATTTCTGCCTGTCTCGTGGGCTCGGAGATGTGTATAAGAGACAGGTGCAGGGCTCGTCCAGCACATCGTGGATGCCAGCAGCAAACCGATCACTCTCGGCAATGGCGAGCAACTTTTTGCCTATGTCTGGCTGGATCCCAAAAATCCTCCCCGCCAGATCATGCTGCAGTTCAATGCAAACAATACGTGGGAGCACCGGGCGTGGTGGGGCGAGGACCTCATTCCCTACGGTAAGGGAAGCAACGGGCCGAATCACCATCGAGGCGGCGACCTTCCCCCGACGGGCAAGTGGGTCCGAATCGAGATATCTGCAGAGAAGGTTGGACTTCCAGCCGGAACGAAGGTTTCCCAGCTGGCATACACACAACATGGAGGCACCGTCCTTTGGGACCTCTCAGGGCGTGCAACCAGTGATGCCAGTGCCGCGCTTGCGGGTGTTCCAGATAACCTTCGGAAGCATTTGCTCGAAGCAGGGAACAGCAACCTCGATGCAAAGCTTCGTGGGCCACTGCTGGACCATTTCCGGACGATCGCGCCTTCCCTTCAGCCGGTTCGAGACAAGATCGCCAAGCTGGATCAACAGGCTAAGGGTTCCATGGGATCCACCCGCATGACTCTCGTCACCCTTTCCACGAATCCACGCGAGATCCGGATCCTGCCTAGAGGAGACTGGATGGACCGGTCCGGTCCGGTCGTTGAGCCGGCGCTGCCAGCTTTTCTTACCAGCGAAAACCAACAATCAAAGCCCGATCAGGGACGGCTGACGCGGCTCGATCTGGCACAATGGATATCTTCCAAGGATAACCCACTCACCGCCCGGGCCTTTGTCAACCGGGTATGGGCTCTGTTCCTGGGCACTGGTTTGTCGCGCGACCTGCAGGACCTCGGAAATCAGGGCCAGTGGCCCACTCATCCGGAGCTGCTTGACTGGCTGGCGGTCGAGTTCATGGAGAGCGACTGGGATATCAAGCACCTTGTCAAATTGATCCTCACCTCCGAAACCTACCAGCAATCCTCCAACGCTCCCCGGGACCTGACAGGATCTGATCCCTACAACAGCCTCTATGCGAGGCAGAATGCCCGCCGATTGCCTGCAGAGTTTATCCGCGACAATGCCCTCGCAGTGTCGGGCCTGCTGAATCCAACGATTGGCGGTGCAAGCGCCCGACCCTACCAGCCGGCGGGTTACTACCGTGAACTGAACTTTCCAAAGAGGACCTATAAGCAGCATAACGACCAGAATCAGTATCGCCGCGGGGTTTACATGCATTGGCAGCGAAGCTTCCTGCATCCCATGCTCGTTGCATTTGATGCTCCCCCAAGGGAGGAATGTACCGCAAGCCGGGAGAGCTCCAATACCCCACAGCAAGCTCTTAATCTTCTCAATGATCCCACCTTCGTGGAGGCCGCCCGCGTCCTTGCCGAGAATCTCACGGGCGACAGCCGACCCTTTGAGGAGCGGCTGGCTCTTGGCTTCCAGAAACTCCTCCAGCGAAAGCCTCATCCGGAGGAAAGCAAAATCCTTAAGGCCCTCTACGACCGACAGCTCAAGCGTTACATACAAAGCCCGCAGGAAGCCAATGAGCTGCTGAAAGTGGGACTGCATCCCGCAGGAAAAGAGGCCAATCCCATGGACCTGGCGGCCTTTACTTCGGTCACCAGAGCCCTTCTCAACCTGCACGAGACAATTACAAGATACTAGAGGAACCCCCATCATTCTCTCTGTCATGAACGAACAGCTTATAAATGCGATTAACCGACGGACCTTTCTCAAGGGCTCATCCTACTCCGTTGGCAGTGCCGCACTCGCTTATCTTCTGAGCCAGGAGACACAGGCTGCTCCCCAGTGGAAGGGTGTCCTGGATGAGAAACTACACTTCGCGCCGAAAGCCAAAAGAGTCATTCATCTCTGCATGGCAGGCGGCCCCTCCCATCTTGAGACCCTGGACCACAAACCGGAACTGGCCCGGCTCAGCGGAAAGCCCATGCCGGAATCCTTCACCAAGGGACAGCAACTCGCACAACTTCAGGGAAGCCGTAACAAACTGAAATGTCTTGGCCCACAACATGAATTCAAACCTTATGGTGAATGCGGGAGGCTCATGTCCTCTGCCTTCCCCAACATCGGATCGATCGCGGATGACATCGCAGTAATCAATTCGATGTCTACTGAGCAGATAAACCATGACCCTGCTCACACCTTCATGAATACTGGGTCGGTGATCCCAGGTCGACCCTCCATGGGGTCATGGCTTCTATACGGACTTGGGGCAGACACCGATGAGCTTCCCGGGTTTGTCGTGATGACCTCGTCCGGAGGCGGACAGGACCAGCCCATTGCCGCTCGGCAGTGGCACAGTGGATTCCTTCCTTCGCGATTCCAAGGTGTCAAATTCAACTCCAAGGGAGACCCTGTTCACTACGTCAATAACCCCGCTGGCGTATCACGGGATAACCAGGGGGATCTCCTGAACACCATAAACGGACTCAACAACCTGCTCGGCCAGAGGCAGAATGATCCCGAGATTGCCACCAGAATCGCCCAGTATGAAATGGCCTTCAAGATGCAGGCCTCGGTCCCGGACCTTGTCGACGTGTCCAAGGAGCCTAAGCACGTCTTCGACCTTTACGGAGCCAAGCCCGGGGACGGATCATTCGCCTCCAACTGCCTCGTTGCTCGACGTCTTGCCGAACGCGGCGTTCGCTTTATCCAGCTCTACCACCGCGGATGGGACCATCACGGCAACGTCAAGGGCGCAATCAACACCGTTGCCGGTCATATTGACAAGGCCACCGCAGCGCTCGTCAAGGACCTCAAGGAGCGTGGGCTTCTGGAGGACACCCTCATTATCTGGGGGGGAGAGTTCGGGCGCACCCCGATGGCGCAGGGCAGTGGCCGGGATCACCACATTCAGGCCTTCTCGATCTGGATGGCTGGTGCCGGTATCAAGGGTGGTGCCAGCTGGGGCGCGACGGACGAGCTTGGTTACGCGGTCGCCAAGGATCACGTCTCCGTTCATGATCTCCATGCCACAATGCTGAGGCAGCTTGGGATCGACCACGAGCGGCTGACTTACCGTTTCCAAGGACTGGACTTCCGTCTCACCGGAGTTGAGAAGGCACGAGTCGTCGAGGAAGTTCTGGCCTGAGACGGCTGCACTGGACTACGCCTGTCACTGAGACAAGGAAGCCAATGGAAGCGCTTCCGTCCTGGACCTCTCTCACCGAACCGCTCCACTCCTACCAGCCAGCTCCCCTTGTCAGAGTCCTGATTCGACAGACATGGAAGTCGGCCGTCATGTAGAGGGTCGACCCGTCGTCACCCCAGTTACAGTTAGCGGTACGCTGACCGGTCAGGATATGCCCGAGGAGCTTTCCCTCCGGCGAAATAACAAGCACTCCTCCCGGTCCGGTGGTCCAGATAACGCCATCCTTATCCACCTTCATTCCGTCGGGAGCCCCCGGATACTTCCGGGCCAAGGTGGAGCAGTCGAAGAGCACTTTCTGGGGCCCCAGGGTTCCATCCGCCTTGATATCCCATGAAAATATATAGGGCTTCGGACCATGCGACTGCGCGACATAAAGTTTCTTCTCATCTGGCGAAAGAGCAATCCCATTAGGGCGGTCACACTCCTTGGAAAGAAGGGTCACCTCGCCGCTCTTTTCAATCCTGTAAACTCCGAACCACTCGGTTTCGCGCCGGGGATCCCTCTCTCTTTTCGGAAGCCCGTAGGGAGGATCCGTAAAATAAATAGCGCCAGTGGAATGAATCGCGAGGTCATTCGGGCTGTTGAACCTTTTCCCATTGTATCTGTCGGCAAGGGTCACTTTTCCACCTTCCGGGGTCAGCATCGCAACCCTCCTGTCCCCATGCTCACACGAGATGAGACGACCCTTGGCATCGAAGGAAAGACCATTGGACCCCGGCTCTGGATATCCCGCGGTAACCCCCGTGTATCCAGACGGGGTCATGAAAACCGAGTGGCCTTCCTTGTCCTCTGACCACTGGTAAATCGTGTTCGCGGGAACGTCGGACCAGAGAAGTCGTTGGTTTTTCCTGTCCCAGACAGGCCCCTCGGACCAGACAAACCCGGAGGCAAGGACTTCAATCTCAGCATCCTTCGCAATAAGTTTATCAAAGGCCGGATCGTGCCGGACGACTGATCCGATCTTGGGACGCTCAGCCCAGAGAACCGTGGAGCTCAGGACCATCACGACAATCAGGAGGATGGGTTGTTTCATCATATTGGGTATGTTTTCAGATGGATGCCGTTTGCCCTTCCAAGGGCGTCCTAGTTGATCTCCCGCTTCGGGAAGATTCCCCTCGGCGCACGAAAGTACTGTGGCCAATCGATCCAAGTTGCCTCCGTGGTGAAAAACTCTCTCTCCACGATATACCATCGGCCTCTCTTATAGCGCAGGAGGACCCACAGCACTTCATCTGCCTCCTCAATCCACTCCTCAAACATGGTGCCCGCGTAATTGATCCTCTTGCCCTCCATCGTCAGGGGAAGGGCGTCCACAAAGGCCCAGTCCTTTTCCATCATGATATGGTTGATGCGAAACTTCACCTTCTGGTGCACCGCATCTTCCACCGGATCAGCCACTGCGGCCATAATCTCGCGAAACGCCTTACTCTCCTTTCCCGGCACCACTGGAGCGGCCCCAACCACGGTAACCAGTGTGAGTAGACAAAAGAAATATCGCATCGTGAGCATTCGTATCTTTTCCCGGCTCCTACCGCAAGAACAGCATTCCAGCAGAGGCTGTGCCTTCAGGAGACGGATTACTGCCCGAATCCAGCTCCCCCTCCTGACTTGGCAGGATGTTCTCTAAATCCAAGGCTTGCAGAGGGCCAACGATTTTCCATCAATTACGGAACATGAAACGCACACTTTTCCGGCTCCTGGTCAGCTTCCTCCTCTTTGCCCAGGTCTTGGCTTACGCAGGGACTACGAAAGTGTATCTCGGAACACAGGGAAGAGGTGAGAGCAAGGGCATCTACCTCTGTGATCTTAATACTGAGACGGGCCAACTCTCAGAACCGAAGCTTGCCGCCGAAATATCCGGGGCGGGATTTCTCGCCCTGCATCCCAACGGGAAATATCTCTACTCAACCGCAAGAGGCGATGGAAATCGGGTTGCGGCCTTTCAAATTGCAGAAGATTACCTGCTCAATCCTATTAACCTTCAGCCTTCAGAGGGCACAGGACCCTGCCATGTTTCGGTGGACACTACAGGAACATGCCTCATGGTTGCCAACTACGGAAGTGGCAGTGTTGCTGCCTTGAGAATCGACGAAGATGGATCTCTCGTAAAGTCCGCGTCCGCCCACCAGCACGAGGGCTCCAGTATCAATCCCAGGCGCCAGAAAGGACCCCACGCCCACTCAATCTACCCAGGCCCCGATAATAAGTTCGCCTACTCCCCGGACCTGGGAATCGATCAGGTCATAATTTACAGATTAAACGCAGCAACCGGAACTCTTGAAAGAACGGGCGCCGCTCCCACGACCCCTGGCGCTGGACCACGCCACATGAAATTCAGCAGGGATGGGCGATATGCATACGTGCTCACCGAACTGCACCTGACCGTCGCGGTATATGACAGGAACCCTGAAAACGGGCTTCTTGGTCGGGCCAAGCAAGAGGTCCGCTCTCTCCCCGGGGACGTCCACCTCGAAGGAATGAGCTGCTCCGAAATCAGGGTTCACCCGAACGGGAATTTTCTCTACGCAGCTAACCGGGACGTCGAGGGGTCGGGCCGGGACTCCATCTCTGTTTTCAAGATTCTCGAGGAAGGCCGGATACAGAGAATTCAGACCATCCCGGCAAAGGTAGAGATTCCCCGCAACATTGGTGTCGCCCCTGACGGTCGCTGGCTGCTTGTTGCGGGACAAAGATCGGGGAACGTCCCTGTCTTTCGCATCAGGGACGATGGCACCTTGATGGAAACCGGCAACGAGGTGAAAGTCGCCAATGCGATGTGCGTGGAATTCCTGAAGCCGGCGCGATAATTCCACTAGGTAGAGATCCTCTGATTTTCTTGTTCCAGAGACCTGCTGATCCACATACGGTCTCCCGGATTCTGCGTCTTAAGTATCTCCCATGAAGCACATGCCCCTTGCTCTTACCCTTGCGCTCGCGGTAGCTGCCTTTGCTGCACCGCTGATTTCCCCGCGTGAGAATGCCCGCCGCCTTGAGGTTCTCTTTTTCGGTGCTCCCACGAAAAACCACCCGGGACACGATCCGATCACTCGCTACCGCGTGCTCAAAAAACACCTGGGCGACGATGGAATCAACCTGACCTACCTCGAACAACCTTCCGAGGCTCTTGACCCCCGCACCCTGGATCAGTTCGACGCGGTCCTTATGTATGGGAACTGGGCCCAGCGCGGTCCGATGCCCCCCGAACAGGAGAAGGCTCTGGTTGATTTCGTCGAAAGAGGTGGTGGTTTTCTTCCTATTCACTCTGCCTCCGCATGCTACGGAAAATCAGAGGCGTTCGTCAAACTGGTCGGGGGAGTCTTCAAGTCACACGGCGGCACCGAATTTTCCCCCCGGACCGTCAACTCTACCCATGAAATCACGAAGGGCTATAATGGCTTCACTGCCTGGGATGAAACCTATGTCCATGAACGACATGGCTCCGATCGAACCATCCTTCAGGAGAGGGATGGAGAGCCTTGGACTTGGATCCGGACGCAAGGCAGGGGCCGAGTTTTTTACACCGCCTCCGGGCATGATCACCGTGTCTGGGACCAGCCCAATTTTCATGACCTTCTCAAGCGTGCAGTCTACTGGGCGGTCGGTGACGAAACCCGGGGCAAACTTACTGCACTCAAAATCCCGGAATTTGAAATGATGGACGTCAAGCTGCCCGGCTACATCAAGCGCAAGCTGGTCACTAAGGTCCCAAAGCCTTTTTCTCCCGAGGAATCCATAAAGCTTGCCCAGGTTCCCCCGGGCTTCGAGCTGTCCCTTTTTGCTGCTGAACCTGACATCGTTAACCCGATTTATATCGCATGGGATCAGAAAGGTCGGGCCTTTGTCGTGGAAACCATTGATTACCCGAACAACCTGCAAGCGGGTAACATCGGGAATGATCGAATCAAGATCTGTGAAGATACTGACGGGGATGGAAGGGCTGACAAGTTTACGGTCTTTGCCGACAAACTATCGATTCCCACCACCATGGTTTTCGCAAACGGTGGAGTCATCTGTACAAACGGTTCAGATGCCCTTTTCCTGAAGGATACCGACGGGGATGACGTGGCTGATGTCCGCAAGGTCCTCTTTACGGGGATTCGAACAGGCGACACCCACGCGGGAACATCCAACTTCCGCTACGGGGTAGATAACTGGATCTGGGCAACGACAGGGTATTCCGGATTCGGGGGAGAAGTTGGTGGAAAAAATCATAGCTTCGGCACAGGGGTCTTTCGATTCAAGCCGGACGCAAGTGCGATGGAGTTTCTCCAGAACACTACCAACAACACCTGGGGCCTTGGATTCTCCGAGGAGTTTGACATCCATGGCTCAACAGCGAACGCAAACCCCAGTTTTTACCTCACCTTCCCCCGCCGCTATTACGAACAGGCCGGCCTGAGCCAGCCCCGCACTCCAAGGGCAGACGATAACCCCCTCTTCTTCCCGAGTTCCACGGATATCCGACAGGTCGATGCTCACCACCGCTACACAGCCGCCGCGGGACACGCCCTCTACACCTCCCGACGATTTCCCAAGGGTTACTGGAACAATATCGCCTTCATCTGCGCGCCTACCGGCAAGCTCGTCGGCCAGTGGACCCGCCAAGCCAAGGGTGCCGGATTCGAACTCCAGCAACAACCGAACAACATCTATAACTCTGCTGATGCCTGGTCCGGACCCGTCTGCGCGGAGGTCGGGCCGGATGGAGCACTCTGGATCTGTGACTGGTACAATATCGTCATCCAGCACAACCCGACCCCGAATAAGGGGTCCTCGGGACTGGACGCCAAACGCGGCAAGGGGAACGCCTATGTCACCCCGCACCGGGATAAACAGCACGGACGAATCTACAGGATCTACCCCAAGGGCTCTCCCAATGATCCCTACGAAGTCGATTTCGCCAGCAGCAACATGTTCTGGCGTATGGAGGCCCAGCGGGCGGCTGTCGAAAAGGACCGCCCCGTGAATAAGGTTAAGAACATCCACCAGTTCTATGCCAAGGCCGGAAACGGTTCGCTCGACCTCGAAAGTATTAAAAGAGCTCTCTCCTCGGAGGATGCCGGCCTCCGGAGGGCTGCACTCCGGAATGCGCCTCTGGATGACACGCTTGCTAAAATGTTCATCTCGAACGGCAAAATTACCATCAAGGAACCGAGGGTTCTTCTGGATCTCCTCCTCGCCTTTTCAACCATTGGCAACTCCCCCGAGATTGGAAGCGCACTCGTCCAGCTCATCACTACGGACTCATCCGCTATCATGAACGATCCTGTTCTTCATGACGCTTTCCAGGTGGCCGCCCGCCGGCATGGAGGAGCCTTTGTGAAAAGCGCCTTGGATCGTATCAGACCCAAGGAAACCGAGGGTCCCAGAGATATCCTCCACAACGGAAACATCGAAAAAATTAGTGGTAATCGACCTGATGGCTGGAATCCACGATTCCACGGTGGATCGCGGAATGCGGCCTTCTCTGCCGTCGAGGAAGGCCGGAATGGGAGTATGTGCCTGAAAGTCACCAGCGACCAGAGTTCAGACTCCGGGTGGGCTGCCTCAATCAAGGTTCAGCGCAACACCCGCTATCGCCTCGGGGGATGGATCCGGACCGAAAACGTGCAGGGCAGCGGATCCATGTTCAACGTGCACGGGGTCGGGCACCGCACCAAGGCTGTCCGGGGAACAACCGGTTGGGCAGAATACTCAGTCGACTTTGACTCCGGGAGCGCGACGGAAATCGTTATTCATGCTCTCTACGGGGGTTACGGAGGCCAGACAGGCACTGCATGGTATGATGACATCTACCTGCAGGAGACAAGCGAATCCGGACTGGGTGGAACCGTGATTTCGATTGCTTCTCACTTTGGCAAGAATGCTACCGGAAATGCCCGGGCCGCTCTGATCAAACACCTGCGGGAACGGGCCGCAAAGGGAGATCAGTTCGCGGATGTTCTCCAGAAGAGTGTCCAGTCACAGGGTAGGAGCACGGAGAATCCGGAGCCCGGTAAGGAATCCGAAATGGTAACCGTGGTCCTGAAGTCCGTTAAGGAACAGATGCTCTTCGACAAGAAAGTCTTCGATGTGCCTGCGGGGAAGCGTATCAGGCTCATTTTTGAAAACACCGATTCCATGCCCCACAACATTGTCATCGGCAAACCTGGTTCTCTGGAGAAGATGGGCACCGAGGCCGACCTGATGTTGAAAGACCATCCGACTGCGGTGAAGCTGGGCTACGTCCCGGATATTCCAGAGGTTATTGCGGCCACCGGACTCGTGTTCCCCGGAGAAACAGAGGTTCTCGAATTCACTTCGCCCGGACAAAAGGGTCAGTATGACTTCGTCTGTACGTTCCCCGGACATTGGCGGATCATGAAGGGCCTTATGAGGGTAAAATAGCTCCAGCTGGCTGGTCCTCCGGTTGCCTGATCTGATTACATCGGCCTCAACAGATCCGGTTGAACGGCCGAGTTGCAATCCCGCCCCTGATAGTATGGTATCGGGGCTGAATATGAAAACTGCAGTAGCCGCTCTTTTAGCTGTTCTTCTCCTTGCCTTTACCGGGCCAGCCCTCCTCGGGAATAAGGACGGAAAGGCAGCATCGAACGATCAGGACAAGAAGAAGGTCATCTTCATGGCTGGTCACCGAAGCCACGGTTATGACCAGCACGAACACAGGGCAGGCTGCCTTCTCCTAGCCAATCAACTGAACAAGCACATGGGGAATCATCTCGAAGCAGAGGTACACCTCGCCAAGGGATGGCCCGCCAATGCCACGGAGCTTGAGGACGCCGACTGTATCATCTTCTATTGTGATGGTGGGGGACGTCACATGGTAAACCAGCATCTGGATGGTCTGGATTTGAAACTGAAGGACGGTTGTGGACTGGTCTGCCTCCACTACGGGGTTGAGGTTCCCAAGGGTAAATCAGGAGCGAAGTTCCTCGACTGGATCGGCGGCTACTTCGAAGGAAACTGGTCAGTCAACCCCCACTGGGATGCAGACTTCGAGGAACTTCCAGAACACCCGATCACACGCGGTGTTCAACCATTCAAGATTCGTGATGAATGGTACTTCCACATGCGCTTCCGGGAGGAAATGAAGGGGATCACTCCCATTCTCTCCGCGCACCCTCCCGCCAGCACCATGAGACGGAGAAATGGATTTCACTCCGGCAACCAACACGTAAAGGCCGCCCTTGAGCGGGGTGAAATACAGCATCTGGCCTGGGCCTACGAGCGCCCTGACGGTGGTCGCGGCTTCGGATTCACCGGAGGACACTTTCACCGCAACTGGGGCCATGATGACTTTCGTACGATCGTCCTGAACGCAATCACTTGGTGTGCACAGGCAGAGGTTCCCTCGGAGGGAGTCCCCTCCGACAAGATCACTGACGCGGACCTCGACGAGAACCAGGATTATCCCAAGAGGTAGACCCCTCGTGGATACTCCCTGCCTTACCGCCATGGTCCATCCCGCCGCGGATGGAAGTGGGTGTGGCCGGAAAGCCAGATCTAGAGCTTCTTACCCTTGATCTGGAGATCGTGAATCGACCAGTGCTTACCATTCGCCCGGCCCCTCTGGGTAATCCGGATAATCTTGGCGTTCACGAGTGGGAGGCCAATCACGGTGACAGGACCATCACCTGAACCCTTGGCGAGGACCTCACTCCATTCATTATTGGCCATTACCACAACCTCATATTCCCTCGGGTAATCGTCTGTTGAGGGTGCCGCATTGAGGATGACCTCGCTGACCTTTGATAGATCCGGAAGCTCGATCTGGAACCACTCTCCACCTCTCTGGGTCCTCCCGGAGGACCAGCGACTGCCCCCGTCACTATCAATCGCATTCTTACAGCCATCGGCTCCATTGCTCGCGGTAAGCGTCCAATCCCCGCGGTTAACCAGCATGGGAGGATCGAGTGCTTCCAGTTCCGGCAGCGTAAAAGGCGTGCTTCGGCCTCTGGTCTCCTCGCGAATCGCAGCCACGAAATCCTTGGTGATCGGCGATGCCTTATTCCCGAAGCTGTTCCGTACATAGGTCGCGATATCCGCGATCCACTGATCGTCCTGTGAATTCATGGGAGCCATCAGTCCGGGATAGCTCTTGCCGTCAAGTGGCCCGGTAAGACCATGCAGGATGGTGCGGATCATCGTGCTGCCGCTCCCGATAATACGCGGGGCCAGCACCATCGAAGGCGCAAGGAGTTGACCTGGCTTCCCATCAGGTACTGGCGTTCCTTTCCCATTAGGGCCATGGCAGGTGTAGCAAAGCTGGTTGAAGATCACTTTTCCCTTCTCCATGGAGTGGGCGAGCTGAGCATCTTTTCTGCGCGCTTCAGCTGCAGCCATTGCCTGCGCCCGCATGCCTGCACTCTTGCTGACCACGGCCTTGACCGCATCATTTCCCTCGAAGGATCGGGCCACTTCATCTGCGAGCGCCAGCAGGTCCTCATTCTGGGTTCCACTCCGCACAATGGAATTAATCAGCTGAGTCGCCACCTCGGCATTGGGGCTTCCGCTCAGTTCTCCCAGTTGAAGGATGGAGGAAGCTACCATCTGGTCACCCTCTCCCATCAGAGGCTCACCAACCCTGAGCGCCTGAACCTTAACCATGATGGAATCATCTCCCAGCGCTGAGGCGACTGTATCTGCTTCCACGGCCCCGATCCCCTCAAGCGTCCATAGCGCATTGGCCCTGCCAAGTTCCGTCTTCCCCTGCCGAACTAGTTCCTTGAGGGCGGGAATAACAGACTCACGATCCTTACGAAGAATGATCAATTTCTTGGCGGTATCCCTCCACCAGCCATTGGGATGGGAGAGATGCTTCAATAGTTCCACGGTCGTCTCTTCCAGCATCCGCGGCTGTGGCCCAGGCTTGAAATCCTTGTGCACGAGGCGATAGATCCGTCCCTTGCCTATATTCTTGTCGAGCCCCCACTTGTCGATCACTCCCCGGAGGTAACTGCCCGGACGCGTCCAGTTTCCCTGCTGGATGATGCCCCGGTGCATATCCACAAGCAGCATCCGCCCATCTGGCGCAGTTTCGGCCCAGAGCGGACGGAAATTGGCATCACGAGTGCGGATGAACTCCGACCCGGGATAGGCATTGGTCAGCACGGTTCTGGCATTCTTTCTCTCAACAGAGGCTCGACGGATCAACCGTCCTACCGGCTCTGGAATGATCAAGTCGCCCCGGATGTCCTCGGGAAGACGATCCCCCCGGAAGATTCCCTGACCCGCACAACCAGTCATATTATTGAGGCCGCCATTGGATCCGACACGCCCACGTCCACCCTGCACGTCAGGGATCTCAGCAGTTGGAAACACTCTTCGAAAATCCCGGCCAGTCTGTCCCGGCAGGTCCAGCATGCCGTAGACAGGAGGTTGCTGAAAAAAGAACGCCGGATTTTCTCCCCCCGCCGTGGAATAATACAACCGTCCCCAGTCGTCCTGCGTCAGGCCCCACTGACCACCCCCACGCGGAATCCGCTCCATCTGCAGTTTGCCGTTGGTGTATCTGTAGCGACGATTCTCATAGGTAATATAGATCCAGTTATCGAGCGCCCAGATTAGCCCACTGGGCTGGTGCTCCATGTTTCCTCCCCTTCTTCCTCCTTCATAGATCTTCACCTTCTCATCCGCAACTCCATCTCCATCGGTGTCCCGATAGTTCCATAGGTCAAGGGTATTGGTCACGTGCACCATCACCCGGTCATCCAGCGGCAGAACCGCCCGGGGAAGAAGCAGGTTGTCAATGAACACGCTGTGCTTGTCGTAGATTCCATCTCCGTTCGTATCCTCATGTCGAGAGATCCTGCTTCTGGGCTCCTGCTCGCCCGTCGCGTCAGCTGTCTGCATGTAGGTTCGCATCTCAACCACATAGAGAACACCGTTTCCATCGAATGCACAGGCGACCGGCTCCTCGATATGCGGGTCACTGAGGACCAGCTCAAGGGAGTAGCCATCGGGTAATTCGATGGATTTATGGGCCTCCTCGATGCTAAGGAATCCCCGTTGGTAGATGGTATCGCCCGGTTGGGCGGAGAGGACCGTCAACCCTGCGAGAAAAAGCAGGGCACTGACAATCCGCAGGACTTTACGGCTGCTGGAATGACTCATGGGCTTATGAATGACTCAATGACACCTCATATGTAGGTGGCCTCCCGGGAAGAGGCAATCCTGCATCGAGATTTCCTGAACCGGGCAACGAACAGGCAAACCGACAGTTCGCCGGTCACTCCACGGAAAGCCCTTTCGCTACCGGGCCCGGTCAATGGCCGGTAAACTGCTCAGTGACAGATGCCCTAGCGGGTCCGGAAAATGTATACGCCCTTCTTATTCCCAACCCCAATGTCCGTTTTCTCGTCCCCATCGAGGTCCCCCACCGCGACCTGGGTGCCGACTCCGGAATCCGTGTCCACCAGATGCGGGATAAATTCGACCCCATGTGTTTCGCTCCTCCTCAGTTCGAACCAGTAAAGGACCGAGGGCTGATCAGCCCCGGGGTCTCCTCCACCGTGAGCCCACCAGCGCTTGCCGGTGACGAAATCCATGAGGCCGTCGGCATTAAAATCTCCCAGCGCCATGGAGTGATGTTGTGAGAACGCAACTCCTCCTGCTCCCGGCTTGGCGTCAGAGGGCATGATAACATGTTTCCTGAGGGAAATTCCGCCGGACCTCTTCTCATTTTCAAACCAGGCGAGGCCCCACCCATGAGCCCACAGGCTCGTGACGATGTCGTTGTCGCCATCCCCGTCGATATCGTAAACCAGCATCTGGCCGCCTCCCTGGGGCGAAAACTGGAACTTATGAAACTTCCATTGGCTTCCGGTTGGGTTCTCGGGGCACTCATACCAGCCCTCTTTCCAGATTATATCGGGCCGGTCATCCCCATTGAGATCACCTACCCCAAGGCCGTGAGTGTAGTGACCAGCCTTCGTATCGTCGGAGATGGCGTGGAAGGACCACGGCTTGGTCACCTCGTTCCAGTCCGCATGGTAGAACCCCCAGACACCCTTCCGGAGCCCTACCAGCTCTGGCTTTCCATCCCCGGTGACATCAGTCATATGGGGGGACTCTCCACCAAAACTGGTCACCACCCTGTGCTTTGGCCACTCCTCAATCTCGCTTCCCTTTTCAGGCTGCAGGTAGATGTCGAGATGAAAGGCGGGGCCATGGGCGATCTGGAGAATATCATTCCGCTCGTCCGAATTGACATCGATGATCCAGCTGAGGAAAGAGCTGTTGGCATATCCCTTGGGATTGACAGCTTCGCCGGGATAATAGCGGTAGCTACGCTTGAAATCAGGGCCAGCGTGCCAGTGGGTGCCCGCGACAAGATCGTGGTGACCATCCCCGTTCACATCCCCGATCGAGGCCCCCTCTGTTACAAATCCACGGGAGAGAACCGTTCTCTGATGGGAAGAACTACCGGGAACCGCGACGTTTGCCGCACAAACCAGCAGAACCAAGGTGGAAGGAAGTAAAAGACTCAGGGCTTTCATGAATCGAGAGCGTGAAAAGACCCTGCCATGAGAACTCGAGAACGCATTCCGCTCAAGAATCAAAGTTTCTCATCGCGGGTCTCCCCTCTCCCCGCATATCAGGCCTTAGCGAGGACCTCGTGGAGCAGTCCCGCCTCATCAGGCAGCCCCGTCCTCTCAAGGTGATCGAACACCTCTGCCGCTGAAGGTATGGAGATTTCCTCGTTCTCAATCTGCCTCTCGTCCCGGGGATAGTCGTGGTGATCCAGCACTTTCTCTGCGAGATGGAAGCAACCCCAGGCCCGCCAACGGCGCAGGCCTGCACGGATCCCACTAACGCGCGTGGCGAGGTGCTGATAATGTCGGACCGGGTTTCCGAGAAAATCACTCCCCGGACAATGCGACATCACCCAGCGCTTGGCCGCGTAGGGCAAAGGCCAGGCGGCAAGAATCTGCTCACCTCCACGGAGATCCGCCATGAAGGCCTTGTTCAGCTGCAACAGGGCCTGCGCAGCCTTACCCTCCAGCCACAGGGACTGGGCATACCGAAGCGACGCATGATAGAAATCATGGTTATAATTCCGCCCGAATACCGCAGTGACAGACGCAGTGAGAACCTCCGCAACGGGAGGCAATTCGGGACAGGGTCTCCGGTTCACAAGGTGGCGTCGCTCCATCATTCCAAAGAAGAGGTCTGCTCGTATTATTCCCAGCTTCGGCGCTCAAGGGCATCCCTTGCGGCATCCGTTTCCGCATTTTTCTTGCTCGAGCCACCCCCTTTTCCCAGAGATATCCCATTCCAGAGAACTTCAACACGGAACTGCTTCAGATGGTCCGGTCCTTTCTCATCGAGAACTCGATACACCGGGCTCTCTCTCCGAATCGCCTGAAGTAATTCCTGCAGACGCCCTTTCGGGTTGCCGGTATCCTCGTCCGAAACACTGCCCAGATCTTTACTCATCAGGCGCATAATGACCTCCGTTGCGGATGCGATTCCCCCATCAAGAAATACCGCTCCAAGAAGAGCCTCGATGGCATCCGCAAGGTTGGAGTCACGATCTCTCCCTCCGCTTGCTTCTTCTCCCTTGCCCAGCCTCAGATATTCCCCCAGACCCAATCTCCGGGCACAGGATGCAAGGGCATGCTTGGAGACCAGGCCGGCCCGGATTTTTGTCAGGTTCCCCTCCGCATCATCCGGAAGGCTGCAATAGAGGTGGTTGGTAAGGACAAGTTGAAGAACCGCGTCGCCAAGGAACTCCAGCCGCTGGTTGTCCCCTGTTTCATTCCGGTGTTCTGAGGCCCGACTGGGGTGAGTCAACGCCTGGACGAGGAGAGACGAATTCTTGAACTGGTAACCGATTTTCTGTGCCAGCAGGTCCATGGAGACGTAAAGGTCTTAGGGAATCTTAGGTGTGGCGTAAAGGACGTTAGACCCCTCCTTTTAAGGGAGCTCTAACTGCTCCTCCGATCTTTTACCCTTGAATCGTTTCCCCCGATCCCTCAGCTTCCGGCTCCGGAGATGGTGGCCGTAGCTCAGTTGGTAGAGCCCCTGATTGTGATTCAGGTTGTCGCGGGTTCGAGTCCCGTCGGTCGCCCCACTCTCCCGGAGTCTCACCCCCAGGCTCCTCCCTGAACGCCTGCGGACCGACCAGCCGGGAGCGGCGGTCAGGTGCCGTGCTTTGCCAGATGTTGGCGGACGTTGTCCTTATTCAACATGACGAAGGTGCACAAGGGATAGATCGTGGAGAGAAGAAATCCTCCCACGCCAATTGCCCCAATCAGAACCGGCAGGCGTTCCGTCCATTCCGGCAGCGCGCCATTGCTCTCTGCGAGCATCGCGGTCAGGGCCCCTCCTATCACGGGCAGCGTTAATAAAAGGAACACAAGGATCCCAATCGCCTTTGCGATAAGTGAGGACAGGGCGTAGGCATTCGAGAGTCGCACCGATGATTGGCGCCGTTTCGTCAGGGCGATGCCAGCTCGAAGAATGAGAATCCCGACGACCAAGGACATTCCGATGTTGATCCAGTTGGACACTGCGAGATCCCGATACATCACGTTCTGGATTTCCTGTATCCGGTCCGGCCCTCCGGTTTGAGTGACCCTGAACAGGGGCTCTCGAAGAAACTGCATGACGATGCCGTACGCGACATTCATGAGGCCAAGGCTACCAAAGACAATATGACACACCCCAAAGAACTTAATCCGTCCAGGTTCGATGTCTTCCGGGGACATGGAAAGCGGCTGCTCAATCTCCTTTCCACTCATACGGACGATTAATCATGGCGAATCTGTCTTGTCCAGTCGGCTCCCTCGCGTAGAAAGCATGCAGACATGCCGGCGGAAGTTGACCAAGCCCTTGCCACCCTTTGTGCTGGCACCGACAAAGTTCTCTCTCCGAGGGAACTGGAGTCAAAGTTGAAGGAGGGACGCCCTCTTCGAGCAAAGCTCGGTCTTGACCCGACTTCCCCCGATATTCATCTCGGCCATACAGTTGTTTTCGAGAAGCTGAGACAATTTCAGGAGCTCGGCCATCAGGCCGTCCTCATCATTGGCGACTTTACAGCTGCCATCGGAGACCCCTCCGGTCGCAGCGCGACCCGCCCCCCCCTGAGCCGCGAAGCTATCATTGCCAATGCTGAAACCTACACTACGCAGGCATTCAAGGTTCTGGATGAAGCACGGACAGAGGTTGTCTTCAATGGTGACTGGTTCCGCCAGATGACCTTTGAACAGGTCCTGCGCCTGAATGCGCGTGTCACCATGCAGCAGATGCTCCAACGGGACGATTTCCGCAAGCGGATCGACAAGGGGCAGGAAGTACGGCTGCATGAGGTACAATACCCCATTGTTCAGGGGTGGGACTCGGTCGAGGTCAGGGCGGATATCGAACTCGGAGGAACGGACCAGCTATTCAATCTGCTCGTTGGAAGAGACCTTCAGAAAGAGGAAGGAATGGCCCAGCAGGTTGTGATGACCATGCCTCTTCTTGAAGGCACCGACGGGGTCAAGAAGATGTCCAAGTCCTACGACAACTACGTGGGGGTTTCCGATTCCCCGGGTGAGATGTTCGGTAAGCTGATGAGCATCTCGGATGCGCTCATGGATCGCTATTACCTTCTTCTTCTCGGGGAAAAGCGCGACGAGAGTCTGCACCCCATGGAGGCAAAGAAGCAACTGGCCCAGCAGATCACGACCCGCTTTCATAGTCCCGCCGAGGGCCGGGCGTCCCGGGAGGACTGGGAGACACGGTTCTCCCGAAAAGACCTCGCGGGCTCAGACCTTCCCGAGCTTCCAGTGGGAGACCTCCCGGATGGCATGAGTGTCCTTCAGCTCACCTCCTACGCCCACGAATTAGGCTTCGGCCAGAAGAAGTCGAATGGCGAACTGAAGAAACAGTTCATTGCGACGGGAGCAGTCCAGCTCAATGGCGAAAAGCTGACTGATCCTAACGCCCCTGTGCAACCCGGGCCGGGTGATATTCTGCGGCTTTCCAAAAAGCACTCGGTCCGCTTTTGCTGATTTCCCCATGACCCGACATTTCCTGTTTGGTCATTCGTATTTGGGTGATCCCGGACTATAATCCGGTTATGTGGCCGCTGCAGCGTCTCATTCTTTCCGCTCTTGCTGTTACTCTCCTGACGCAATGTGCGACGAGGACCGGGTTACAGACAAATACTGTTCGTGAAACCCGGCTCACCTCCTTGGGATATGAGCCTCTCAGGTTAAAAAGGACAGCGGGGGATAGCCGCTACTCCGGCCTCTTCACAGTCAACAGCAGGAAGGTTCGTTTACTTATAGACTCGGGTGCCAACAGCACCGATCTCAATTACGATCTTGCGAGAGCCTGTGGTATCACTCCCGAGGAATCAGTTCAGGTGGTCAGCAGGGGAGCACTGGGACGTCCGGTAACATCGTCGGTAGGACTGGGGGCACTGGGAGCTGGAAACGTTACCGCCGCGCCATTTCCCTTTATGCTGGCCCCCCCGTCAAAACGCCACACCGCAACAAGCCGTTACGACGGACAACTGGGAATCGATGCGCTCAACGGACTGGCATCCCTCGTAGACCTGAGAATGGGAACCCTCTGGATTCCCGGCCCACAAGCCGGCAACACAAAAAGGGGGAGCATTACGGCACTAGGGAGGCAGAAGGGTCTGGGTATCCATACCCTACCGCTGGAGCCAGCTGGACGCCTCCCTCATCTTCTGGTCGGATGCCGCTACAAAGACCGCCGACTGACGTGGGTTGTCGACACTGGAGCAGAGGTCACGGTCATGGCTGCCGAGAGCGCGAAGCGTCTGGGAATTCCATCCATGGCATCACGCTCAAAGATCATTGATGCTTCCGGTGATCGCGCCTCCGTCCGGAGCGCATTAATAAGTAATCTCCTCTTCGGCCGATTGCTTGTGCGCAAATTTGAGGTCGCGGTGACTCCCCTTGGTCCCATCCGGGATACCTTCCGGGACCGCTCTGGAAGACCGGTCGATGGAATCATTGGCATGGATTTCCTGAAAGAGAGCTCTGCTCTTCTCGATACAGCCTCTCGACTGCTTTATCTGGGTGACTCCCCGGCAGAGAACGAGGGCTGACTCACGAGAAATCACAACCCCCGGGACATGAGAGTGCGTCCATGCTCCCGGGCGGGTGCTGGAGCCTACCAGCGAACTTTAATTCCTCCAAAAAGCCCCAATCCACGGCCAGGATAGTTAGCAATTTCCTCATAACTACGGTCGAGAAGGTTCTCCACCCTCCCATGAAGCGAGATGCATTCATTGATCTCGTAGTTGCAGTAAGCCCGCATGAGTAGAATGCCGTCCAAGTCCTTCCGAACAGATGGAAACGCCGAGAAATCATTGTCCACAATCCCGTTGGCATAGGTCATTCCCACTCCCAGCATTAAGCCCTCAGCGGGCTCACTCGTGACATCCAGACTGCCCCGGTGACGGGCTCTCCGTACGAGGCGCGTGTTCGTCACATCGTCGGTGGCCTGCTGCCACGTGTAGCAGCCTCTCCAACCGATCGCATCACCGAAAATCCTGCCCTGAGCGCTCAACTCGATCCCGCGGGTAGTCGCCCGTCCAATGTTCGCAGGACTGAAATCAATGAGGTTCCTGATACGGTTGTCGAACCAGGTCAGATCCACGAGGACGCTCTCCGACGGCTTCCACTCAACTCCAGCATCCCAACCCCTCGAGCGCTCAGCCTTGAGTTCTGGGTTCCCTGTAAAATTAAAAGCTGGAATCGATCCGAATAGTTCAAAATAGGACGGGGCACGAAACCCTGTTCCATAGCTTCCGTGGAAACGGACATTCTCACCAGGGGTCTGCCAGCTTCCTGTTGCACGCCAGGTAAGGGAATCCCCCCATCTCTCGAGATTCTCCCAGCGCCCGCCCAGCGATATTGAGGTCTTCGAATCCGGACGCCAGAGATGGTTCGCGTAGAGTCCATTTCTCCAACCCTGCTCATCGATCGGCGTGGCAGTAGACCGGAACGCGCTCCACTCTGCAAGACCTCCGAAAGCAGTCTCATGCTCACTGTCCCAACTCATAACATTGCGCAAGTCAATGGAGGCTTTCTCCGCATCACTCTCAAAGGGAAAGTCTCCCTTCTCTGCAAATCTATCACGATAGAAACCTGCCGTCAGGTGACTCCTTAAACGGTCATTGACCCGGTGACTTAAATAACCCGTGAGAAGAGCCGCTTCCCGGCGATCTTCAGCCGGCCCAGAAAACCCTCCCACGCTTCCGGGGTTGATGAATTTACTGAACCAGCCTCGCGCAGTTACTCCAGCGACCGTCTCCGCTCCTAGGTCCCGTTCCAGCCGCATCGCAAACAGATCCTGCTGGAAGTCATTCGAGGCACGGTCGTTCTCTGTCTCTTCTCGACTCCCCCCAATAAACCATCGCAAATCGTCACTCGCGCCCTCGAGCTCGATTCCCCCGCGGAAACTTCCAAAGGACCCTGCCTCAAGAAGCAACTGTCTCCTGGGATCACCGGATCCAATGCGGGTATTCAGATCAACGACTCCCCCAATGGCCTCACTCCCATAAAGAGCGCTCTGGGGGCCACGCAGCACATTGATTGAAGAGTAGCCAAACAGGGAGTCTCCCCCGATCAGGTTCAAGGGTGAGATGTTGGAGTCCGAGACCCTGACCCCATCGATGCGCATGAGCGTGTGGTCTGATTCGGTCCCTCGCATGCGAAGGGCGGAGATGGACCCACGCTGGCCACCTTCTGAACCAATCCCGGTTCCGGGCACGAGGTGCAGAGCACTTTCGAGAGTCAGTATCCCGCGCTCCTGAAGGGATTCCCCTTCCAGAATGGTCAAGGCGCTGCCAACAGCCTGCACCGGAGTGTCAAGCCGGTTTGCCACCACCACCATCTCCTCAATTTCCTGACCCCATGCCCGGTCCGAAAGGACTAAGGCACCCAACAAGCACGTGGTGACCTTGGTCGCCACCATGAAAGAGTTCTTCACTGGATAATCTGCTCTAATACACCCGTCACACGCGGGTATTCTGAACCTTCTTTCCAGGCTGGCAATCTGGCTCGGACCGCATTCTTGATGCGGGCCATACAGTGGCGGGACCGCTCCGGATTTTCACCGGATTCCCCATCTATTTCCTGCCCGTGCCACGGGCTTCCCGGAGAGACCCCAGCTCTCCCGGGGGGCGGAAACATTCAATAACTTGGCGGGAAAGGCAACCCCGATTTTTGCAATCTGCACCATAAGGAAGTCGCCTGCCTGTTGACAGGACACTACAGATCCTCGACGACCTCGACCACTTTGTCCGCGGTAATACCGAGCTCCTGCATGACGACGTTACCTGGCGCACTGAGCCCGAACCGATCGATACCAATAACCTGTCCCGCAGCTCCGACATATTTCCACCACAGATTGGTTACGCCAGCCTCAATCGCAACCCGCTTCTGACAGGACCCGGGGAGTACTGCTTCACGGTATGCATCCTCCTGGCGATCAAATCGTTCAAGACAGGGCATCGAGACAACCCGAACGCCCTCCCCAAGCCGGCTCGCCGCCTCAAGGGCGTGCTCAACCTCCGAGCCACTCGCCATGATGATCACCTTCAAATCGCCCTCCTCCTTCTTCAGAACGTAGCCCCCAAGGGAGGCTCCCTGCCGACGCTGCGCTACCGGAAAACTACTGAGATTAGGGACGCCCTGCCGCGTGAGGATAAGAGCGGTCGGTCCACTCGTACGATGCATGGCCGCGGCCCAGGCACCTGCGACCTCCTCCGGGTCGGCTGGACGAATGACGTCGAGATTCGGAATCACACGCAGGCCACTTACGGTTTCAACGGGTTGATGCGTGGGCCCGTCTTCACCGACTCCCACCGAGTCATGGGTGAAGATATACGTCACCGGGAGGCCTGCCAGGCCAGCCAGCCGGATAGACGGCCGCAGATAATCGGCGAAAACAAGAAAAGTCGCCCCGCTCGCACGAAAGAGTCCATCATAGGCAATTCCATTACAGATGGCACCCATCGCGTGCTCACGAATTCCAAACCAGATGTTACGCCCTGAGGGGTTACTGGCACTAAAATCCGTATCGTCCTTGATATAGTTCTTGGTCGAACCATAGAGGTCTGCCGATCCGCTCACAAGCTGAGGAACCAACTTTGCGACGGCATTGATTACCACGCCACCAGATCCCCTTGTCGCATCCTTGTGATCCGCATCAAACTCCGGGATTCTGTCCAGAAGGTCTTCAGGAACAGACTTGGCAACCCCATCCTGCAACTCTGCTGCAAGGCCGGGATTTTGGGATGCCCACACTTCATAGGTTTTTTCCCAGACAGCGAAGTGATCCTTCATCACGCCATTCCTCGCCGCAAAGAAGTTAATTGTCTCATCCGACACGTAGAAGGTCTCCGCAGGCAGCCCCAAACCCTCCCGGGCTGCTTCAGCAAACTTCGCTCCACCCTCGCCATGTCCTGCTGCGGTTCCGGCAACTTCCGGAATCCCCTTTCCGATCAGGGTCTTGGCGATAACTACTTTCGGCTTTCCGTTATCGTTATCCTTGGCCGATTGCAGGGCTTCCGCCACGGCGTTGAGGTCATGTCCATCAACGGTAACAGCGTCCCATCCAACTGATCCGAAATACGACTCAGCATCTTCGCTCTGGGTGACCTCCGCCATTGCATCGAGAGTCACGTCATTGCTATCATAGATCAGGATCAGATTATCGAGGCCACTATGCCCTGCGAAGGCAATTGCCTCACGGGCAACACCCTCCTGCATGCAACCATCTCCAGCAAGAGCGATGACATGATGATCAAAAATCGTGTGCTCTGCGGTATTATAGCGGGCCGCCGCCCTTTTTCCGCTGAGAGCGTATCCCACTGCATTTCCTACGCCCTGCCCGAGTGGTCCCGTCGTCGCCTCCACCCCGGGAGTCTCCTCAAACTCTGGATGTCCCGGGGTCACGCTATTGAGTTTGCGAAAATCCTTCACGGACTGAAGTGACAGATCATAGCCGGAAAGATGCAGCCAGCTGTAGAGGAACATCGAACCGTGCCCTGCCGAGAGAATGAAGCGATCCCGGTTAAGCCAGCCCGGCGCGGCTGGGTTATAGCGCATCGTGTGCCCGAACAGAACTGCTCCGATTTCCGCACACCCGAGAGGGAGCCCGAGGTGTCCGGAGGAACAGGCATGTACGGCATCGATCGCCAGTCCGCGGGCCTCCGTGGCGGCCCGGGTCAAAGATCCACTTGTCTCTTCCAATATCTCCTTGCTCATGGGTCGCGGAGGATTGGGTAACCCGAAGAAGGGTGCAAGGCGTAATACAGGAGCAGGTCGACTCTGAGCCCCTGCGTCCGCTCAACCAACGGGGCACTCCAGTAAGATCCTCCTGACAATCACGGTTCCAGATAACCAAGAAGCAAACCTAGATAACGGCCGTAAGATGCGCCCGGCCCCGGTCCCGCCCTCGTCGAAGGCGAAGCAGGATTTCCCATGCCTCGTCACGTCCCATCTCCGTCAGCTTGAACTTCTTGTGAGAGTGCAGTCCATCATCCTCAATGCCCACCAAGGACCGTTTGCCAAGCTTTTCAACCACCGTGGAGGTGTTTGCGGGCTTCCGACCGTAGGAATCGAGAAAAATGTTTAGTCCTTTGGAATCAAGAAGTTCTGCCCCTTCCTGATGCTTGCAATAGGCTGCCAGAACGACCGCCTCGGGTCCCGAGAGAGCGACATCATCATTTTCGAGGTAGTCCCGGATTTCTTTCAGTTCCTTTGCGGCGACCCGGTCCCTCTCGTCCGCCGAGGTCTCCGAAACCGCGGCGATTTCCTCTTTGGCAGCAACGATTTTCGTGATCACTCCTTGAAAATCCCGTAGCTCAGAAAGGCTCAGTCGCCAGAGATCGTCTGCGAGGTGTTGAAATTGAGAGGGTGCACTCACGGGAAAATTTTATTAAAGTTAGTCTCATTTGACAAGTTTTTGCTAAATTTATTTATCATCTTGCTCGGAGCACTTCCCGTTATAGCCCTTTTCTACCAGCATTTTGAGATTTAAGGGCTAAAGCAAAATCTTAAAATTTAGCTCGCAAACTAATTTTTTGCCGTTACAAGTGCCTTAGGAATGTCCAAAAGCACCTTCCGAGCACCGCTCCTCGCTGACTTTACTCCGATTATTTATCAAAATGAGCTCTTTTCCCGCCGCTGACTCCCCTTCCGACTCCGAAAAGTTAGTTCCATTTACCGTAGAAAAAGACCGGGTGACTAAGGAACTAGCCGGGGCCGTTCAAGATCTGGGCATCCGGGGAGCCGAGCCCGACAATCATGGCTCCCTCGTGCGCAAGATTCGTGCATTATTTCCCGAATTGATGCAGCTCAGAGGAGATCAGGACGCCACCGCGGAGCTCCGTGACCGCCAAGTCAACGAACTGGCGCCCTATCTCCTTGGCACAAACAGCCTGATGGAAGACGAATCCTTCGAAGATAGCCGTCCCAAGCCCAAACCCCTTAAAAATCCACTGGACGAGGTCGCCCGTCGTATGTGGGAGATATCCGTCACGGAGCAGACGCTGGAACGTTATAAAGCTCAGGAACAGGCCTTCCGGGACGAAATACTTGCCTCCGTTCGCCCTGAGCACCTTCCTGTGGTGCGCTGGGCCTTGTCGCAGGCCTGATGGGACGCCCATGGTGGGGTGTGATGCCTACAAAGCACCCATCGAAACCGGCAGCAGGGAACCAGACCCCGGGGCCCTTCGGCCCCACCCCGAACAATCTGGCAGGACTCCACGGGGAGCCACCCTGATGGCGAGGAGGTCATATTTGCGTTGCTTCGCCGCCGTCCGCAGGTAAAACCCCCGCCCCCAACCGGGTCTATCGTGGCTGACACAGCGAACACTCTCCGGATAGCTCTGCCCAAGGGCAGTCTTCAGGAGCCTACCCTCCACCTTCTCGCAAAGGCTGGATTTCACGTGTATTCCTCCTCTCGAGGATTACGGCCTTCCTCCGATGATGGTGAGCTAGATATCTTTATGATCCGGGCTCAGGAAATCGGGTCTTACATCCACGACGGTTTTCTCGATTGCGGAATTACCGGCTATGACTGGGTCTATGAAAATGGTGCGGACCTGGAAGACATGGCTGAGCTTCCCTATTCCCGAGCCACCGTGCGCCCGACTCGCTGGGTGCTGGTTGTTCCTGAGGATTCTCCAATTAAAACCGTGGAAGATCTTGAGGGAAAACGCATCGCCACGGAAGCCTTAGGAATTACAAAACGCTACCTGCAGAGCAAGGGGGTTACTGCGGACATCGAGTTTTCGTGGGGAGCAACCGAGGTCAAGGTCCCTGATCTTGTAGACGCCATCGTTGACGTTACCGAGACTGGCTCATCACTCAGGGCAAACAAACTCCGCATTGTTGACGAGCTCCTTGTTTCTTTCCCTCACTTTCTGTCTCTTATACACATCTGACGCTGCCGACGAATAGAGAGGTGTAGATCTCGGTGGTCGCCGTATCATTA
>CAXEFH010000013.1:0-25346 GCA_963989605.1 uncultured Roseibacillus sp.
AATGATACGGCGACCACCGAGATCTACACCTCTCTATTCGTCGGCAGCGTCAGATGTGTATAAGAGACAGTTCACATCCTGCACCGAAAGCAAGGGTCCTCTTGTTTCAACCTCACTCATATGCTTGCCCGGGCCTCCTCCCCGCAACACTCCGGACACGCTTCCACCCAGTGCCCGGGAGAAACTTCCCGCAACTCCGGTCGCGCATCTCCCAGACTGCTCTTGCGCCCCAGCCGCTGGCAGAATCGACACCCGCTGGCCATTTCCGAGAGCGAGGCCACCATCCCCGGAATGGTATTGAGCTCCGACTTGGGAGGGAGCGAGAGCTGGGGAATAGAGTTCAGTAACCCAAGGGTATAGGCATGGAGGGGACTCGCGAAGAGCTCTTTCACTGGCGCGCGCTCAACCACCCGGCCTGCATACATCACTACCACCTCGTCACAGTTTTCCGCAATAACTCCGAGATCGTGGGTGATCAGGATCGCGGCCATCCCCATCTCTTCTTGCAGGCCCTGAATCAGGTCAAGAATCTGGGCCTGCACTGTGACATCCAATGCAGTGGTAGGCTCATCAGCAATCAGAAGATCTGGTTTGCAGGCCAGCGCCATGGCGATGACCACCCGCTGCCTCATTCCCCCCGAAAGCTGATGCGGATAGTCCCCCACGCGGACCTCTGGAGAGGGAATCCGCGTCATGCGCAGGGCCTCGATCGCGGCCTCCCAAGACTCCTTCTTGTCCATCTTCATGTGCAGCCGGAACACCTCGCTGACTTGACGCCCAATCCGGTGCACCGGATTAAGGGCCGTCATGGGCTCCTGGAAAATTGTTCCAATTTCGCCGCCCCGCACTTCATGCAACCGCGCTTCCGAAACACTCTGTAGGTCCTCCCCCTTGAAGATGACCTCTCCCGCCAGTATTTTCCCCGCAGGCTGCGGTAGCAGGCTGATCAGTGACATCGCCGTCACACTTTTTCCGCACCCGGATTCTCCCACGATCCCGAGCGTCTGCCCGCGATCGACAGAAAAGGAGACCCCGTCTACCGCCTTCAATAGCCCGCGCTCCGTATCGAAGGCACTCTCCAACCCTCGCACCCTGAGAAGCGCATCACCCCCGGGCTCGTGTTCCTGGTAGATCTGACGAGCGGTCGCCTTGGCTGGATCTCCCTCCTTCATTACTTTACCTGATACTGGTCATACACTTCATCAACCTCGGGATAGGCTTCGTCCCGGCTCCTCGCCCGCAGGGTCTTCTCCTGTTCCTCCACATCAATCCAGTAGACGTAGCTCTCCTGGGCCTCCCGGGTCATCTTCACATTGAAATCCTCTGGCCACTGCATCCACCGCCAGTGACCGAGTCGATAGCTCTCTCTCTTGTAGCCCGGGATCCAGAAAGCCGTGTCATGCAGGATGCGCTCAAGCTCCCAGGACATATCTCGAATCTCCTTCTCCGACGTCGCAAACCGAATTCCCTGCGCCAGGGGGTCGGCCTCAGGATTAGCATAGACCGAGATATTGTTGGTCATCACCCGCGGAGTCGTAGTCCCGGGGTCATAGGCATTGGAGGAATGAATTCCCTCAAAATACCGCGGAAAGGGTGGTTGGGTCCCCCAACCCCAGAAGGTCAGATCGTGCTTTTTCTGCATCACCTTTTCGTAACTCGCTGTTCCATCCATGCCATCAAGGCGATACTCCAGACCGGCCTTAAGAGCTTCTTCCTTGAGCCGTTGTAACATCTTACCCACCACTGGGCTGGCGGTGTGGGTGATGGAGAAACTGAGCTTTTCCCCCTTGTTGTTCTGGAGAACTCCGTCGTTACCCTGAGTCGTGAAGCCTGCCTTGGCGAAGGCCTCCCGGGCCTTTTCCGGCGAATAATCCCTAGCTGCGATCTCCGAGTTACTGAACTGACCGTAGCCTTCGTTGTAGATATTGAGTCTGCCTGCATCACCACGCAGATCGATATCAATCACCTTCTGCCAGTTGGTAGCATGCTGCAGGCCGGTCCGCACGTTAACATCTCCCAGAAAGGGCCGGGAGTGGTTGATATAAAGACCCCGGGGAACCCGGGGATAGACATTGTAGAAGGTCTTCTTTTCAATATAGCCATTGAATACCTCCGGGATCTCCATCTGCTCATACCATCTCTTGGGAAGACCCAGGTGAAACATGTCGACCTCTCCCTTCTTGAAGAGCTCAAAGACCTTCTCATCGCTGCGGACCAGACTGTATTTAATCCGGTCCACATTGAACCGGTTTCGGTAGTACTTCATCTCACCCGCCCACCAGTCCTTGACGCGGGAAAGAGTGACGCTTCGGCCCTTGATGACATCTTCCTTGAGAATACGGTAGGCCCCAGTAGTAGGCCGCACCTTCCAGTTATAACGGTCCTCGAAATCCGGGCCAAATTCACTGTAGAAAACCCGGGAGTAGGGTGTCAGGGAGGCGTAATACTCCGGCTTTGGCTTCTTGTTGGCCAGTCGCACCGAGAGATGCTGATCATCATAGCGCGTGATATTCTCGAACATGGTGCCGTAATACTGCCGGTACCACGGTCCGGTAATGTACTCGGACAGGCACACGTGAAAGGTCATGAAGAAATCCTCTACCGTAACCGGGTTCCCATCTGACCATTTCGCCTTCTCATTGATCCGGAAATAGACGGTGCGCCCGTCCTTCCCCACCGCCCACCGGTCAGCCAACCCTGGAATGGTTTCCATCGTGTTGGGATGCAGAGAAACCAAGGCCATCTCGACGTTATCCCAGTGCTCGGAACGAAAACTGTTATTTGCATTCTTGCCGATGGACCGAATGGTCGGAGGAAATGAAAGACCAGAGAAATAGGTATTGAAAGTCCCTCCCTTCTTCGCGCGGGAGGATCCCAGCTCAGGCTGGTCCAGCCCCTCCTCCCAGTCGAGGTCCTCCGGAAGATCCTGCATCGTGGCATCGAAAGTGAAGAACTTCGGTGATCCGAGGCGGCGGTTGGTATTGACGAGATCTTCTTCCAGCTTGTCCCGATCCTCCTCCCCGGGTTCATCAAGCTGCTTCGCCAACTCCTCCTTTTTTCCCTCAAGCTCCCCCAGAACCTTTTCGTTATGGCTCTCCCTGAATCCAGTCACTTCCTCCTTATTATCGTAGTCCGCAAAATCCTTCCCGGTGTCGCACCCCGCAAGGGCAACCACGAGCAACAGGCAGAACAGGTTCAATTTATTCATAATCAACGGTAGGTCGTAAACTTCTTGGGATCGAAGGCCTCCCGGATTGCTTCACCCACAAAGGTCACGAGAAGGAGCACGGACACCATTCCCCCGAAAACCGAGGCCACGATCCACGGGTAGTCAAGATTGGTAACACCATCCTGCAGGATTCGCCCCCAGCTGGGATAAGTATCAGGAAGCCCGAACCCGATGAAATCAAGGGCCGTCAGGGCCGTGATCACTCCCACCACACTGAAGGGAAGCAGCGTCACCACTATCGAGAGCGCATTGGGCAGAACATGGCGAAAAATGACCCGGACCGGACCAGCACCCAGAACCCGGGCAGCGGCCACGTAATCCCTTGCCTTCTCCCGGTAGGCCGCGGTCCTCATGTAATAGGTGATCCCGATCCAGGAAAAGATGCAGAGCACCAGCAGGATCGTCACGAGGGTCACATCCTCCCGGCCAATCCGGTCAGCAATAATGATGACCACGTAAAGGAAGGGCACGTTGGCCAGGATTTCGATGAACCTTTGTACGACGATGTCAAAAGCCCCCCCCAGATAGCCCATCAGGCTCCCGAGAGTGATCCCGATCGCATAGGTTACTGCCAGATAGATGACGGCCGCCTGAAATACGAGCTGCAGACCTCCATAAATCTGAGCCAGGACATCCCAGCCCCGTGAATCCGTTCCGAGATAATGCCTCGTCTTCATGCTGGGTGGAAGAGGAGGATAGCGCACCGCCAGCAGCTCCGTGGTCTTCTCCTTCTCGGCTGCCCGAACCAAGTCCGCTCCCTTCACTGGGTCCGCACTCCTTACGCCATCCTTCCATTCATAGTGACCAATGACATCGCCCGCGCCCTGACTGTAGAATTCCTCGCGCCCCTGCCGAACCCCCTTGCGGAAGCGCACCATGGAATGCCTCTGCTTTGTGCCAACCTCGTCGGCGTAATAACGAAAGCCCAGACCTGAATAGAGCTTCTGTTCGTCCTTCTGGTAAAAGGCGCCGTCCCGCATGGTTAACTCCTGCTCATCGGGCTCTGCCGAATCAAAGGTGGCATCAAAGGGAACCAGAGGAAGCAACACCCAGTTAGCTCCTCCCTCTTCCGCAAAGACCTCCTTCAGCTTGCGATAGTCGACTTCACTTTTTCCCACCTGTCCAAAGTCTTCTCCCGTGTAGCTTCGCTGCTCAAACGCTGGACTGTAGATTTGACCATTATACTTCACCAGAAGAGCTTTCTTTCCCACCAAGGCGTGATCAAGGAGGGTGAGTAAGAGCAATCCTGCAAGAATCCAGAGGGAAACATAGCCCCGGGTAATCGACTTGAAGCGCTTCAGCTTCCGCACGGTCTGGGGATTCCAGTTCATTTTCCCGGACTTCGCCCCCAGCGAGAGCACCCCGACTGCCATGATCAAGGCGCAGAGAATATATCCGATAATATTAGCCTGATTCTTCTTCCACCACGATGCCGACTCCAACGCCTTCTCCTTCGCTTCAAAGGAGAAGAACCAGTCGAGGGTAGGCAGAGCCAACTCGGCGTGGTACGCGATCACCGCGCCCACGCTGATCACAATCAGAAGAATCCCTGTAAGACGAAAGAGCATTTATCTAAAACGAATACGTGGGTCCACGAACGCCACGCAGAGGTCAGAAATCACGTTACCGAGGAGCATCAGGGTCGCTGAGATCGTCAGCACTCCCAGCACCACGGGTTCATCCTTTTCCAGAATGGCATTATATTGAAGCAGGCCAAAGCCATTGATATCGAAGATCCCCTCGATGAGAAAGCTTCCACCCACAATCAGGGTGATGTTCTGCCCAACCGTCGTGGCAATGGGGATGATAGAATTGCGGAAGGCATGCTTGAACACCGCTGAGCCATAGGGAACTCCCTTGGCCGTCGCAGTTCGCACGTAATCAGCGGCCAAGTTATCCATCAAGTTGTTCTTCATCATGAAGGTCATGAAGGCGAAGCTCCCCACCAGGTAACAGGCAAGAGGCATGACCGCATGGTGAAAGAGATCGAGGATCTTGGCACCAAGGGGAAGCTCACTGTAGTTCTCAGAAACAAATCCCGAAAGGGGGAACAGATCAAGGCGGGCTCCGAGGAACACGAGGAGAAAAGAACCTAGAACATAGCCAGGAATCGCGTATCCCGAAAAGACCGCAATGGACGAAACGTTGTCGAGCCAGGTGCGATGCTTGATCGCCTTGACGATGCCGAGGGGAATACAGATTCCGTAGATCAGGATCATCGAGATCACTCCATAGAAGAGAGAGATGGGGATCCGGTCGCGCACCAGTCTGATCACTGGATCCTGATACTTGTCTGAATCCCCGAGACTCCCCTGCAAAAGACCATCACGCCGGGCCCGATAGAGGACGATCCTCTCCTGCAATTCCTCTGAGCTGGGTAGCTCCAGTCCTCCGGCATTCCTTTTCCATCGCTTCTCCAATTCCGGCACCTCAATAAGGCGGACCTTCCAGTCATATTCTTCAATCCGTTTCTCAAGGTCCTGCTGCTTCTTCGCTGACAAATCCTCCGGGGCCCTGATTTCGACAGCCCCTTCCCCGTCCCGGACTACCTCAGCAACCATGACCGTGGCAGGCACCGGCACCGAGACTTTAACCTCCCCCTTCTTAAAGCTCCGCGCTGTCCGTTGGACATCCCTGGGCAGGATACCCACCCACTCGAGGTAGGATCGCAGTGCTCCCTTCTCCCGGCGATGCTTCTCCTCAATCTCAAAAAGCTGTTCCGGGGTCATCGCTAAGCCTTCTGACTCCCTCATCCCTGCGCTGCCACCCTGCTCACTGGCTGCAGCCCCCATCATTTCCTGCAAATCCCTCTGCACTGGCCCACCAGGAGCCGCCCGCATCAGAATGAATACCAGCAAGGTAATCCCGAACAGTGTCACAGGGACGAGGAGCAGACGCCGGAGAAAATAAACCTTCATGGAAAAGCGCCCCGGAGAGCAGAGGCAAATACCTTCCCGGTTCTAGCTTTCCAGCAGGACGAATCAAGCCTGCGGACCGTGCAGCCTCCTAAGTGCCTCATATCCGTCAAAAAAGCGGCTGATTCTGCAAAGAGCTTTGCCAAGCGGGTGGTAAGTGTCGCATCGTCATGGCGATGCGAGCTCTGCCAATCCTAGCACTCGTCTTTTTCTGCATCTTCCTTGCAGGTTGTGGCGACCAGACTGCTGCAGACCGGGCCGTAGAGGAGAAGATCCTCATCGTGGGGAACTCCTCCGAACCCAAGGGCCTCGATTGCCACCTCGTCACCGGGGTCCTCGAAAGCAACCTGATCCGAGCCCTCTTTGAAGGCCTGTGCACGGAGCACCAGTCGGTTGACGGGAAAGCTCTCCCGGGCGCTGCGGAGTCATGGGAAGCCAATGAGGACTTCACCGTATGGACCTTCAAGCTGGGACGGGACCGCAAATGGTCCGACGGAGTCCCCGTGACTGCCGCCGACTTTCTTTTTTCCTACCAGCGTATCCTGACCGCAAGTCTTGGCTCGGAATACAACGACATGCTCTTCTACATTAAGAATGCGGAAGAATTTTATAAAGGTAAGATTACGGATTTCGGCGAGGTGGGAGTCCGGGCGCCGGACGACTACACGCTCGAGATCACGCTTCGCGGTTCCCTTCCCTTTCTTCCCGAGATTACAAAACATTACACCTGGTATCCTGTCCCCCGGCACGTCGTGATGAAACACGCCAAGGGAAAGATCGATGCGCCCTTCTCCGGATGGACCAAGCCGGGCAACATCGTCAGCAACGGACCTTTCGCCCTCCAGTCCTGGAAGATCAATGATCACATTGCGGTCACAAGGAACCCTCACTACTGGGATCGAGACACCGTAAAACTGGACGGCATCCGTTTCCTGCCCGTTGTGAACTCCTACACCGAGTCGAGGATGTTCTTCGATGGCCTGATGCACATCACCTACACCGTCCCCCCCGAGTTCATTCCCTACGCACGCGAAAAATATCCTGCCCAGTTTCGCAGCGAGCTCTATCTTGGCACCAAGTTCGTCCGTTGCAACGTCACCCGCGAACCTTTGAATGATCCGAGGGTACGGAAGGCTCTGGGAATGGCAATCGACCGGGAATCCCTGATTAAAAACGTGACTCAGGGTGGTCAGAAACCCGCCTACGGAATGGTCCCTCCTTTTGGAAACTATGAGACCGCACCCGCCATTGGCTTTGATCCTGAGGAAGCGTCCCGACTTCTCGACCAGGCCGGCTTCACGAACCGTAGTGACTTCCCCCGCATCACCCTCCTCACCGCTGACCGGGAGGTCTCCAAACGAATCGCCGAGGCGTATCAGGGGATGTGGAAGAAGCATCTGGGAATCCAGATCGAAATCGCACAGAAGGAGTGGACCTCCTATCTTAACGCCATGACCAAGCTGGACTACGATCTGGCAGACTCAGGATGGATTGGAGACTACCTGGACCCAACCACCTTTCTCGACATGTGGATCAAGGACGGAGGTAATAATCGCACCGGATGGTCGAATGAGGAATTTGAAAAACTACTGAAGGACAGTGAACACCAGAAGGACCCCGCCAGACGACTGCTTGTCCTTCAGGAGGCCGAAAACATCCTGATGGAGGAGTTTCCAGCTATCACGATCTACTGGTACACCACCAACTACCTGATTGATCCCCGGGTGAAGGGCTGGAGCCCTCTCCTTCTCAACAATCATCCATGGAAATGGGTTTCTTTCGAATCCAACTGAATCGCCCGGTATGATTGGTTTCATCTTCAAGCGGGTTCTGCAGGGTCTCCTCGTCCTCTCGGTTCTTTACACCCTTTCATTTTTTCTGATCAAGGCCCTGCCCGGCGATGCCTTTACTACCGAAAAGGCAATGTCGGCAGAGGCCAAGGCCGAGCAGATGAAGCGCTTCGGTCTGGATAAGCCGTGGCCCGTTCAGTATGGACTACGCCTGAAGAGACTCGTGTTCGAGCAGGATCTCGGAATCTCCCCCAAGAAGAACCGCGAGGTAAGCCTTATTCTTCGCCAGTCCTTTCCCGCCTCGGTGATTCTGGGACTAAACGCCCTTCTCGTTGCCTGTGTGATCGGAATCCCCCTTGGAGTTCTCTCGGCAGTTCGCAAGAATACATGGTTCGACTACGTCTCGATGGGCTTTGCCATGATTGGGATCTGTGTTGCCGCCTTTATTATCGGCCCCCTCCTCCAGACCCAGATCGCCATGCACCTGCCGGCTTTCAAGGTTGCCGGCTGGGAAAATCCCATCGACTGGATCCTTCCGGCTATTACCCTCGGCCTCGCCCCGGCAGCTTATCTGGCCCGACTAACTCGTGGTGGCATGCTTGAAGTCCTCAATCAGGACTTCGTGCGAACCGCCCGCGCCAAGGGGGTCTCTCCCCTGAAGGTCATCACGCGCCACACCCTGCGTGGAGGGCTGATTCCCAGTGTGGCTTACCTCGGACCAGCGTTCGCCTATCTGATTAGCGGTTCTTTCGTGGTAGAAACCATCTTTCAAATTCCCGGCATGGGCCGTCACTTCATCGATGGTACGATAGACCGCGACGAAGACCTTCTCCTCGGGTGTGTGCTCTATTACGGCTTCCTGATCGTCATCCTGAACCTGCTCTCCGATATCGTGCAGGCCTATCTCAACCCTCGCCTTCGGGAATCACTCTGAACGTTTTAAAGCACTGTGGCGGAAGATCTCAAGGCTATAGAAAAAGGATCCTCTCTCTGGAGAGACGCATGGCTACGCCTCCGCAAGAACCGGGTAGCCGTCATTAGCGGGATCTTCATAATCGTGATGTTCCTTCTCTGCTTCGTGGCCGCATGGTTTACCGGGGACCCGAACGAACAGGATCTCCCAAACAAATTCGCTCCGATGAGCGCCGGGCACCCGCTCGGAACCGACCAGATGGGTCGAGACCTCCTTTCACGTATTCTCTTCGGGGGACAGGTATCTCTTCTCGTTGGTCTCGTCGCCACCAGTGTCGCCTTCGTTATTGGAATCTCCTATGGGGCAATCTCCGGGTATGTTGGAGGGAGAACCGACTCCGTAATGATGAGGGCAGTCGACACCCTCTACGCTATACCTTTCCTCGTTCTTGTCATCCTGCTCCAGGAAGTGCTCTCGGGATCAGCCGGCGAAGTCGCAACGTGGCTCGTGAAGAACTGGAACTTCCCCGATGAGACCACCCACCGACTGGCGAATATCCTGCCCCTGTTCGTCGCAATCGGGGCTCTTGGATGGCTCACTCTTGCGAGAATTACCCGTTCCCAGATCCTATCGCTCAAGAATCAGGAGTTTGCCCAGGCCGCCATTTCACTGGGACTGAGTCCGCTGCGTGTTCTCTTTCGACACCTGATTCCAAATACCCTCGGACCTGCGATCGTGTATGTCACCCTGACCATCCCGAGCTTCATCATGTACGAAGCCACCCTTTCTTTCCTGGGACTTGGCATCAAGGCGCCGGACAGCTCCTGGGGAGTCCTGATCAAGGATGGAGCCAACTACATGGAGACCCAGCCCATGCTACTCATCCTTCCCGGCATCTTTTTTACCCTGACTCTCTTCGCCTTGAATTTTCTTGGAGATGGCTTGCGTGATGCCTTGGATCCAAAGTCTTCCAAGGACTAGGGCCTTGGAAGAACAAGGGTCATCTGCGACTCGAAGCAGTATCCTCGGAGGAAGCAGTCCCGTTTAGCAGGCCTGCCTCTCGGAAGGAGAAATATCCGTGATGCGTGTCGGCAGGCCGCCCAACAATCAGGTGGTCAAGAAAGTCGACCCCCAGAAGATCCGCAGCGCGGGCAACTTGCCCTGTCAATTCCCGGTCGGCATCACTGGGAGCCGGGTCTCCCGATGGATGATTATGAATCAGAACAAAGCCGTAGGCCTTATGGAGGACCACCGGGTGAAGGATATCTCGCGGGTGCGCAACTGTCTCGTTCAGGCCCCCTTCCGTCAGGACAACAGAACGAGTAACCCGTAGACGGGTATCGATGAGCGCGATTCTCAGACTCTCATATCGGAGATGTCCTATCTGCGGAAAAAAGATATCGTAGACAGCCCGCGGACAATCCAGTCGCCGAAGGACCATTTTCTCCCGGGCAACCCGTGCCGCCAGCTCGAAACAGGCCACGAGCTGAGCCGCCTTGGCGATTCCCAGACCTCGGTGACAGGTCAACTGCGTCAACCCGAGGCCACCCAGGGCCATCAGTCCGCCGTGTTCTTCAAGCAGAGTCCTGCCCAGATCCACGGCACTCTGGCCCTTCACTCCCACTCTCAGGAAAACCGCTAGGAGTTCCTCATCGGTGAGGGCCTTCACTCCCTGGATCTCCATCTTTTCCCTCGGACGGACACGATACGGTAGTTCCTTGATCCTCATCTCCTGACTCAAACCCAAGAGTGTTCTTTTGAACAGTTTCAAATGAAGTTCCACCCCTCAAGTCGAATTGAGGCGTTCTATACACCACTCCCCATATTCAAGGCGCTATCGCAAACGGCTGGGGGACTTCTCCCTCACGGGGAGCGACGCCTACCGGGTTGGTGGTAGGATCGCGGTTTTACGCCTTTTCCGCCTTTTCCGCCGCTTCCGCCGCTTCCGCCTCGCCAGCCACTTCCGCCTCGCCAGCTTCTTCCGCCTCGTCAGCCTCTTCCGCCTCCTCAGGTTGAGCCGCCTTCGCATTTCGCGCATATGCCGCGGTGCTCTGTTCTTCTGACCAAGAGGTATACGCGCCCTTGTTTACAACTTCCATCACGCCAACCATGTCTCCATGGCCCTCTCCACACAATTGAGCACATACAACGCTTGTTTCCATCGTCCTCAAGGGGCGGAACCACATCGGAATATCGGTCCCGGGAATAGCGTCCTGCTGGATCCGCATCGGAACGATCGCATAACCATGGATAACGTCAGTGGCAGTTACCTGGAGGATTGCTGGCTCCAAAACGGGAATCTTCAGAATAGGTGACACGAAATCGTCCCAGCCATTAGGGTCCTCCGGGTCAATACACGGGTCCCCGGCACTCTGCACCAGATGCCGGTCAATCCTCCCGAACTTACCATCCGAACCGGGATAATGATAATTCCATCCAAACTGATAACCTATAACCCTCACTCGGACCGGATCCTGTGCCTGAACGTCCTCAAATCGATCCGTGCGCTCTGCCCAGAGGGGAAAGGCAAATCCAAGGAGGAGAACTGCCTCGAAGATCGCCACTCCGACTTCCAGATGAGTAGTCACATGGTTCTGAACCCCATGGTAAGAGGCCTTCGGGTTTCTCTTGCGCCAGAATCTCCAACACGCAAAGAGGAAAAAGGCCGTCCATCCCACGAAGAGCGCCAGCATGAACCAGTGAACAAGGTCGATCAGGTGATCCACACTTCCTCCATGCTCCGAGTAATTTTCCGGAATTCCGAGGCGCTCAACGATGGTCTTGGCGAGAATCGGCATGGCTGCTAGATTTTGAGATACGAAAATAGAGGGGACTGACTAGTCGGAATACTTGGGATCAAGCGCTTCCCGCTCGCGTCGCACGATTCGCACCATGCAGACTCCGGTTGCTCCGAGTACTGGGACCACGGTCGCCAGCAGGAAAAATATGGACCAGCCCGCAGCATCGCCCCCGCCTTCCTGAAAAGAATTGGCGCAGGTGGTGCAGGCATGATGGAGAGATTGAAGAAACATAACTCAATTTTTTAATGTCAGAGAATTAACTTTCGAGCCTTTCGGTAAAAATAGACTCCATAGATGGGGAATCCAAGCGAACCTGCTAGTCCAGCTACCAACAGGACGGGCCGGATAATTCCTACCGACACAGGAGCCAGGAAAAAGGCCCATGCCGTAAGGAAAAGACTGAGGAGGGTCGTCACGATGACGAAAACGATATGGAAGCCGCGGAGTGACATGTTGATTTCTATTCTGGGACAGCTTTTTCTCTCGGGTTGTAGAACCCATCACCCTCAACCGTATTTCCGTACTCTATCGGGTCTGTGAAGGCCCAACCCGTCAGGAAGACGAGCACAATGCCCATCACCGCACTAAGAAGAATTACAAAGTAAACTGTCTTTCTCTCATGGTTGAGGTGCATGAATATGAAGGCTACCAAACTCGCCTTGACCGAGGCGATCAGGAGGCCAATGATTGCATCTTTCGAGTCAAATCCGTGTTCCCCGAAGTCCAGCCACGGAACCGTCGCCACTGCAACCGTTACCACGGTGAAGACAAATAGGGCCATACCTATAAGAAGATACAGCTTCTTTGCCTTCTGGATTGCTTCAGGTGTATCAGCCATTGGTTACGAGAGTGACTACATGAGGTAAAGAATCGGGAACAGGAAGATCCACACCAGGTCGACGAAATGCCAGAAAAGCCCGCCTATTTCTACCCGATTGGCAAGCCATTCTGGATTTCGGCGATAAAGGCCCTTGCTGAAAAAGAGGTAATAACCCAGGACGATAGCACCGCCGATAACATGGAGGCCGTGCAAGCCGGTGATCGTAAAATAGACGGCGTAATAGGTGTTCCACTTCGGGGTGAACATGGACTGCAGGGAGACCTTTTGATGGGGGATTTCTAACTCGGGAAACGCATGTAATTTATGAATTTCCTCGTCCTTGTGATTTGGTCCCGCAAAGCCATTCCAGAATTTCGGGCGTAGGTCATCATAACCATCCTCGCCTGCCTTGAGAGGACGTTCCTCGTATTGATCAGCTCTCGCGTAATGAACCAGGTCCTGCCATGTAATCCGGTAGCGATCTGTTTCCGTAGGAACCCGCTTGGGATTTCCTTCCTTATCTATCCCGTAATCCTTGAGCAGATTCTCCTCGAGAACAGCAATCCGAGCCTTATGGTTTTTCCAGATCCTCTTGTAATACTTATGATGCTTATTTTCTTCTGAGAAAAGCCAGCTCTTCTCGATCACTTCTGCGGGATCTTTACCTGCCTCTTCAGCCTTCTGGACCATCCAGCGAAGATCAATTGCATCAACAGCGAGAATAAGTGGGCTTTCAAGAAGTCCCGGGGCTGCCCCCTCTCCATCTCCTGCGTTGAAGGAAGTATCATCCCTCAACTCAGCTTTCCCCTCCTTTGCTTTCACCGGACGCTTGACCCAGCCCCTGTTGATCACGATGGGCTGGGGAGGGTCCATCGCGAAGGAAAGGGTTGAGACTACGGAAACGACCTTGCTCCCTGCGACACACTTTCCTTGCGCGTCAAATTGCTCATCCAGCTGGGTGGCCGCATCAATCCTGGCTTCCGGTGCCTGCACCCAGTATTTGTCATCAGGCCACTTCGCTTTTACCTTTTTCCAATTCTCTTTTAGGATAGCGGTTCGCACGGCTGCATTGTGGGACCGACCTGAGACGTAGGCTTCCCGAGCCTTTTTCAGGAGGTCATAGCTCAGTTCGGTTCCCGATGGGATGTAGAGCGAACCGTCCCCGAACTTATGTTCGATCTTTTCCTCGGCTTTCGCATACTTGGCGACCAACTCGCTCTCTGCCTTTACCCGACCCTTGGTGGAGAGCGGCTCTTTTTCGGTTCCAGCATAGTCCTCGATACTCCCGTACAGAAAGAGGTTCTCGGTTGTCACCAGCTTGGATTTCCGTTTCCCTGCCTGTTCAAGAACCGCTTCAACCCACGGCTCATGCGCCCGCGCAACCGAGAAATTAACGGTGCCAGGCGTGAAAAGGATGGCGTTGGCCTTGAATGGCTTTGCCCCCGAAGCACTCATTTTCTTTGCCTTCAGCTTGGTGTCGGAGTGAGCAAGGTTTCCGTCATCACCGATCACAGCATAATGGGCATGCCCTTCAATGATGGCAAAATCATCCATCCGGACCGCCTGGTGCTCCAGTTTCGCTTTGTACTCGATCCCCTTCAGAACCATGAATATGCCTGCGCACGCGATCGTGATACCCATATAAATCTGAAACTTTCTCCATTCCCTCATCTTGAGCGCTGCCCATGCAAATACCACTGTGACGGAGGAGCCAATCAGCACAAAGGTATTGATGAGTCCCGGTACAATCGGCAGCGCCCGTTCCGGCCACGGATAGTCTGCATAGATCCTCAGGAAGACATATCCTGAGAACAGCCCTCCAAAGAGCATCACTTCCGACGCAAGAAAGAGCCAGATTCCTACCTTGGAGTTGAAAAGACCCGTATCCTTGCGAGCGGTGACTGTATAAGGGATATCCATGATGGGGGAGACTGAAGGGCCTCAGGAAACCGGCGTGGGTTTAGGTTCCTCCGCCGGCTTATTCCTCTTGGGCTCTTCCCACTGGGGAAAGAAATCGCCCTCATGGTCATCACGACTGTACTCGTAAGGGCCTCTGTAGGCCGCAACATCAAAGGTAAAGTTACCATGCGGTGGGGGCGTCGGCGTAGCCCACTCCAAAGTCGTTGCATCATAAGGATTGTCGTTCTTGATTTTCTTGCCCGCAACCATACTCACGAAGAAATTGATGACGAAGGGAATCTGAGCGACCGCCAGCATGAAGGCTCCGAAACTCATCACGGGATTCAAATGAATCCACTCTGCGACGGTATTCCCGAACACGTTCACACTGTCCTTCGCCTTGGAAAGATAGGCATCTCCTCCGTTGTACCAACGTCGATGGAATCCTGCCATACCCTGGACCAGCATCGGGAAAAAGAGGACGTTCATGAACACCAGCGAGGGCCAGAAATGAAGATGTCCCAGAAAGGTGTTCATATGCCGCCCGGTCACCTTTGGATACCAGTGGTAGAGTCCCGCGAAGAGCCCGAAGAGAATCCCTGGCGCGACCACGTAGTGGAAATGTCCGATCACGTAGTATGTATCGTGAAGGTGCAGATCAACCAGGTTGAAGGCCAGCGGAAGACCCGTCAGCCCCCCAATTCCAAACATCGGAAGAAACGCAGCCGCCCACAGCATGGGCATGTTGAATCTGATCGAGCCGCCCCAAAGCGAGACGATTAGCGAGGTCAGCAGGATGACGGATGGCACGGAGATCAGAACCGTGGTTGTCTGGAACCAGGTCGAGATCACAGGTCCCATTCCGGTCAGATACATGTGATGCGCCCAGACGATGAAACTGAGAAAGCCCAGAATAACGATCGACCACACCATAGGCTTGTAACCCCAGAGCGGCTTCCGTGTGTTGACCGGTATGATTTCGGCAACGCAGGCAATGGCCGGCAGAAGAAGCACGTAGACCTCCGGGTGCCCTAGAAACCAGAAGAGGTGCTGGTAAAGAAGCGGGCTACCCCCACCGGAAGCTTCAATCACTCCGGCGGTGGAGGTGTAGAGACCACTAGGCGTGAAAAAGCTGGAACCAACGGTCCGGTCCATCAACTGCATGATCGCAGCTACCTCAAGAGGAGGGAAGGCAAGCAAGAGGAGAAAACCGGTGACAAGCATGGCCCAGCAGAAGAAGGGCATTCGCATCCAGGTCATCCCCTTTGCCCGTAGGTTGATCAGAGTAGTGAGAAAGTTCACCGCCCCGAGCAGCGAGGATGAGATCAGGAACACCATTCCCAGAAGCCACTGGGTCTGGCCTGCGAGAAGTTGATTCACAATCTGACCGTCGGCAAAGTTGGCCAGGGGCGCATAGTTCGTCCATCCGGATTTCGCGGCTCCCGACTCCATGAAGAAGCTGGCACACATCGTCAGACCTCCCACAAGGTAGAGCCAGTAACTCATCATGTTCAGTTTCGGAAACGCCATGTCGATGGTCCCGATCTGCAGCGGCGTGATGTAGTTCCCGAAAGCGGCGAACCCAAGGGGCACAATTCCGAGGAAGACCATGATGGTCCCATGCATGGCACCGAACATGTTGTAAGTCTCGCCAGTTACCCGTCCATCCTGGAGCCAGCGAGCCTTCCATTCGTCACTGAAGATCCAACTGAGGTATCCTGGAAGTGGCTCTTCAGGGTAAGCGATGCTCCATCGCATGACCATCATGAGAAAGAAGCCAAATGCCAAGAAAAGTAACGCCGTAATGGCATATTGGATCCCGATGATCTTGTGATCCGTAGACCAGATATATTTTTGGTAAAAAGGAGGGTCATGATGATGATCATCATGATCGTGTTCATGATTTGCTGTTGCCGCTTCTGCGCTCATCGTCCTTCGGTTTGGGGGTAATTCTATTCAGCCGCTGCTGGTTGAAGCGTTTCGAAATTCACGCTGGTGGATGGGTCAACTGCTTCACCTTCAAGCATCTTATCATGATTCGCGTTCAGCTCCGTGACCGTGATCGCCCCCTGAGGGCGACCCTCGTAGGTCTTGAGCGCGTTAGCCGCCTGCTCAACGCTGACAACGTCACCCACGTCGTTGAACTCATTGCGGATGTAGGTCATCACAGCCGCGAGTTCTGCCGCAGTGAGGGGGGCCTGTGCCGGCATGTTGCCATTGTAGGTCTTTCCTGCTACGTCGATCGGCCCACTGAGCCCGTTGAGTATGATCTGTGCCAGACGATCGGTGTTGCCGGTGACCCATTCCGATCCTGCCAAGGGAGGAAACTGGTTTCCGTCTCCACTTCCGGTGGAGCCATGACACCCACTGCACTTCGCGTAAATATTCTTCCCCCGCTTGCTCAGGGCCTCCAGAATTGGGCCAATTGTCGGTCCGGTATCCGCATCACTCGCAAACTCAGGGCGGGTGTAGCCTTCGGGGTGAGGGCTGTAACTGAAGAGTTTTCCCCCGGCGCCAAGAACTCCTCCCCCGATCAGCAGCACAATGGCACTGGCGAGGAACACCCAGAGCGAAACAGGCTCCATACCAGTCTCGGATATCTGATTCTCTCTCGCCTGTGAGGCACTGATTTCCAGCAACTTCTCGTGCTCCTCCACCACGTTGGTGGAGTCCTTGAGATCAGGTCGATCGATCTTGTTTGTATCCTGCGAATTCGCCATCAGATCTTCTATTCGGTAGTTAGTCTGCTTTCTTCTTATCGCGACTATAATTCAGGGAATAGGGTACCGCATCGTCTTTTCTCAAAGAGAGCAAATAACTGACGAGAGCCTTTGCCTTCGGGTTGGGAAGAACCTCCCTGCCCTCCATGTCCAGACCCGGGACAGCATGAGGACTCCCCTGTCCATGGATTTCCTTCTCCACGAAGAGGTGAGGCTGCGGGGGGCACCCGAACGAGTTGTTGAGAGTCTTGGTCTTAAGGGAAGAATTATACAGGTGCAGATAAAGCCAGCTCTCCGGAGATTTGGCCTTGGTCAGCGGCTCTTCAATGTATTTTCGGATTCTGCCAGCAACATTCGTTAGGTCCGGCCCAATCCGCATGAGCCCTATGTGAGCAAAGGGCTCGTCAGCATAGTCGAACGGAGTCGTCTCACGAGCAGTGTTTATGCTTACTCCATTCTCGTCTTTGATCTGGAACCCGGCCCAGTCAGCCCGGCCCAGCTCTGCTCCCGCATAACCGGCCCTGATGAGCTGAGTGTGGCAGACGTAACAGCCGCTTGAACCGTATATGGCGGACCCGGTTGTTATCAATCCAGAGCGACGCGGCACATAGACCTCATCCTTCCCATCGGTCTCCATCTCGAAATAAACCGGCTCGAGGTCCCGCATCTTCCCAAAGGGCACGAGAATAATGAGCAACCAGGGGATTCCAAAGCTCAACGCCAGCGCCAAAATAAAGGATTTGAAGGTCATCCGGTCAGGCCTCTACGGTTTGAAGTTCCTCCACCTCGTGGTCGGAACCATGAGGAGACTGTCCATGATGACCCCCATCAAGAAGGGTCGGATGCTGGCTCCGTCTGCCAAGACGAGCCCACATGAGAAGGAGATGCAGCAGAAAGAAAGAGCTACCCAGTCCCATGAAGGCCCATGCAACGGTCGTGCCCACATTGTAGGCATAACTCCGGGAAGTCGCGTCACTCCACGAGCTGCCATAGGCCTCCTGCGCAGCACCCTGAAATAACCCCCCCATGATGGAGCACACCACCACAGTCAGGACACCGTAAGTTGTTAACCAGAAATGCCATCCTATGAAACGGCGAGAAAGCCACTCCCTCCGGGTGATCCGGGGGACAATGAAATACATTCCACCAAACGCGCACATGCTGAAAAATCCGCAAATCGCAAGAACCTCGAACCCGTAGCCCGTCAGGGCAAACTGAGTCATCTTCAGCGTCGTCGGAGTGTTCAGGGCCATTCCTGTAAACCCAAGCAGGAGAAATCCAACAATCCCCGCAATCGAGAATCGTAGCGAAGGACTAGCCACGATCTGCGCCTGGTGCCCGCGCAATGTCAGCAGAAGATTCACTCCAACCGCAATCCCGGGGATCAGGATGAGGCTGGTCGCAGTCGCTCCGAGATACGGCATGAACTGTGGAAGTGGACCCCCTGCAATTTTTTGCATGCCCGCCCACGGCCCGATCACCGCGAGAGCCCAGAAGCCATAGAGTGCCAGAGAGTAACTGTAAACGGGACGCCCGGTAATCTTCGGAACCAGGTAGTAAGCCGTCCCCAGTGCAACAGGCGTGAAGAAGAGAAGTATCAGAGCATATTTATACCAGGCATTGATCCCTGCAGCCATCACCGGGTGCCCGTTGAAGACGAAGACAAACAGATGCCCGGTGAGATAGACCCAGGGAAACCAGAAAACTGCCGCAAGGAGATACCACTGTCCGACGTAGGTTTTGCCTCCGTAGCTGCAGCGGACCTGGATGAAAGACCAAACCGTGATAAACACGTAGGACAACAACAGAAAGGGCCAGATCGCAGCCGGAAACTCCATGAGAGGTTTGCCAGTCCCAAATCCACCAAGAATGCCGAGCGTCCCAGCCATCACTCCGAAGTTCCAGAGGTGCCCGGCAGTGAGGACGATTCCGGTGGAACGACACTCGCTCCGGGACAATCTGGCCAGAAGCCAGATCACCAGTCCAAACGCGGCCTGACAACCCCATCCATAAAAAAGGACGTTGATGTGGGCAGGGTAGACCCGCCCGTAGTTCAGGAACTTGATTCCCGCGAGAAAATCAGAGTCATGAACCTTGTAGGAGGCAATGAACCCAAGAACGATCGCGACGGCCAACCACGCGGCTCCGCTCGCAAAGAAGAACATGACCGGGTGACGGAGAGACCTGTCTATGTTCGCTCGTAGCCTCAGGTCATCCTGATCTACTATCCCGGTATTGCTCTCGGAGGTCATGAGAAAATCGCGGGCCTAATTCGAACCTGCGGCTGCAGTCGGAGGAAGAAGATCTGCTGGACTCAACATCGGTTTGCCAAGCTCACCTCTCATCGCTTCAACCTGTTCCGGAGTCACCGGTGATGCCTCGTTTCCAAAGCTATTTCTGATGTAGGTGAGAACCGCTGCAATTGAATCGTTGTCCAGCGGGAGAGGTGCCATCGGCGCCACAGGGTTATAGGTTTCTCCATTCACTTCGATCGGACCACTCAGGCCTCGGAATTGAATTGCGATCAAATTAGCAACGGGGCCAGTGACCCACTCTGAACCTGCCAAGGGCGGACCAGTCTTGTTGAGGTGATACATCCCTTCACCCTCGAGACCGTGGCACGCAGAACAGATCGCGAAAGTAGCCTTTCCCCTCTCCATCACAGCAGGATCCACCGGGGCGTCCGAAGCCACGACTGGGAACCCGGCCGGAACAGTAATCCCGGAACCTCCTTCGGCTTTCTTTTTCTGAGTCGCGGACCCGGGTAGGACAAATTCCGGCTTTTCGTCCGGAGCGGGGGCAGTGTTCAGAAAATGGGAACCTACTCGCTCAAAGCTGAGAAGCGCCTTTTCGCGCGCTCCGGCATTGGATTTATCGATGTTCCGCTTAATCATGATTCTCCGCTTCGAATTCACCTCATCGATGTTACTCACAACCGGTTTTCTGAATCCGATTCCCAGCACGAAACTGGCTAATCCGAAGGCCACGAAGAGAATACATCCAATCCAGAAAGTCGAGAACCGCTTAAAGCGATTGCTCACATCCTTTTTCTCGGACGACTCAGGAGAATCGGAAAGGGTAAGACGCTTATTTACCATCAGTTATGAACATTAGCTGATTCCAGAATACGCGGGTCACGGTGGGGGTAGAGCGCGACAGAGCTGAGGTTTCGAAGAAGCACGTATACAAAAAAGCAACCTACGGTGACGAAGGCCAGAATATCTCCCAAGGTGGACATGTTGAGCCAGAGGGCCCAGCTATCGGGACTGTGAGGGTAGAGCACCTTGGTCACAGAGGGGCCCCGTTCGGGTATGATCATATGGTAAAGGTCTACCATGTGCATGATGAGCAGATAACAGGCAATCACTATCATGTAGCCATTCCGGCGCTTCAGGTCCTGCCTGATCAGCAGTAGGAATGGCGCGACGAAGTGCCCGAATACCAGAACGATACTGACGTAATTCCATCCCGCAGTGTTCCGAAGAATGAAATAGCGAGTCTCCTCAGTAATATTGGCGTACCAATACAGGAAATACTGGTCGAAGGAGATGTAAGCCCAGAACACCGTGAAGGCGAACACCAGCTTTCCCATGAGATGATCATGCTCTGGCCCCACTACGTTCTTCAGGTAGCCCATCCGTCGCAGCGCAATGGTGACAAGGATGATAACCGCCATCGCATTCAGGGCGCTGCCCGCAAAGACATAAACGCCCCACATGGTAGAGAACCACTTGTAATCGAGGGTCTTGACGACGTCGATCGCGAGAAAAGTCAGGACCACCGCAAATACCGGCACGCCCCAGCAGGAGTGCCACCGTGCCCGCTTGAGACGGCTTGTTCCGGGATTCGGGTCGTTGTCCTGGTCAACTGATAGCTTACGAAGAAAATAAATCGTGAATCCTAGCATCGGAAAATAAGCGAGCATCCGCACATACCAGAAATCGAGGTTCAGGTACCAGTATTTCACGTAAAGCAGATGGTCCGCCTTGGGACCGTGGTGCAGCCCATACTTCGCGGACTCACCATACTTAGCTGCATATTCTGCTGCCTCACGATGCTTGGGCATCCATTCAAAGAGAAATTTTTGAACCTCCGGGAGGAGCAAGGGAAGCATCGGAATGAACATCCAGGGGAAGACAAATCCAACATTTTCCATGACCCTCCGAACCGATACACCCCACCCCGAATTAGACACATTATGAAGAAGGGTCCAGAAGCAGCCCCCCATGGCGATAGTGGTGAAAAAGAAGAATCCGTAGAGCCATGAGAAGCTGAATGAACCTTGAACGCCATCCCCCATCCACCCTAGCAGGGCAGGAGCGCTCACTACTCCACCCGACGCGGCGACAATGAGGCAAATGCCCCGGATTTTCTTGAGTCGATCGACTTCCAGCCTTTCGCCCTCTACCGGGATTTCTGCAGATGTGACCAGATGATGTCCCATGTCAGTTTTTAGTTTCCCGGCCCTCCCACCGATTCGTCGTTCACTGCGGGGACTGAAACCGTTGCCGGGGGAGCCGGCGGTTTCTTGGCGTCCTGTAAGGCACGGACATAGGCCACGATAGCCCACCGGTCGCGCACTGGAATGCTTGCCCCATATCCACTCATCAAGCCCTGACCGTAGGTTATCACGTGATAAAGTTTTCCATCAGGATACTCACCGCTGGCAAAACGTGGCTCATGGAGATTGGCTATTTTTGCCGCCATGTAGTTACTGATTGTGCCGTTCCCATCTCCTGGAGCTCCGTGGCAGATCGCGCAGAAGACCGCATAGCGATCCTGCCCTCGCCGCAAGAGCGCCTGCATCTCTTCGGGAGCCTTGTCTCCAATCAGTTCAAGCTCTTCAAGCGGCAGGCCGCTTGCAAAGTAGTCATTGATTGCCCCGGTGTAATAATGACCGGTTCTTCCCTCCCCAAACTCTATCGGGAATACACCATCGTCACTGGAATGAGGAACCGTTCCCGGAACCGGCAGCCGTGCCCCCTGACCGTCATGAAAGAAGTCGCTGGGCTTCTGACTCTTCACGTAGTCCATGCGATCCATGTCAGGAAAAATCTCAATGGGTGTCTTAACGGTCTTTTGACCGCGAAACCCGAACACCCCAACGGTAAGGGTGATCAGTCCAGCAAGAGCGAGAAAGAAATACTTCATGGCTTACAACCTAGGTCCCGTCGTCCTCCACCAGTTCTATGTTATCGCCCCCGATATCGCCAAGAAACCCCCTTGTTCCTTGAGCAGAAAACTTCGGATCCCGCGCTTCAATCGCAATGAAATATCCATCATCGGTGACTCTGTGAAATTGCCGACTACTAAAAATTGGATGATTCCATCGGGGAAGCTGCGTTAGTCCGAGGAACCCGAAGAGGGTAGTGAACCCCGAAAAGAGCACGGTGAGTTCAAACATGATCGGGAAAAAAGCTGGAACGGTGAAGATGTTTGAAGGCTTGCCCTGAACCGTTGTCGGATAGATTGCGACCTGAGTCACATAGGCCAGAACGAAAGCCGTGGTGATGCCAGTGAGCCCTCCAAAAAAGACGAAGTAAGGCAAGATCGACCTCTTAATACCCATCGCGTCATCGAGACCGTGAACCGGATAGGGCGTGTGGCAATCCCACTTCCGGAACCCGGCATCGCGCACCTTCTCTGCCGCCTTGTAGAGTGCGGAGGCGCTTTCGAATTCGGCGAGATAGCCGTAGACGCGTTTAACGGAGGTGCTCATCAGATTTCAGCGGTTCCTTTCTCCACCTCCTGCTGATAGGCAGCCTCGACGACTGTTCCTTCATCCGGATGCTGTTTTTTGTCATCGTGGTGCACGTCACTTTCTTCCTTTGACCACTTCACTTCCGCAATGTTGATGCAGGGAAGAAAGCGAAGGAACAAAAGGAAGAGAGCCGTAAACATTCCGATCGTTCCGAGAAAGAGGATAATGTCGACGTAGCTGGGATTGTAGTATTTCCAGTTCGCCGGCATGAAATCACGGGCCAATGTCGTGACAATGATCACGAAGCGCTCAAACCACATCCCCGCGTTCACCGCCATGCAGACCCCCATTACGACCCAGAGATTCTCCCGGCACCACCTGAACCAGAACAATTGGGGCGAAAGAACGTTACAACTCATCATCGCTACATACGCCCACCAGTAGGGACCAGTGATCCGATAGGTGAATGCAGCCATCTCGTAAGTCGCCCCGGAGTAAAATGCGACGAACAGCTCCATCAGGTAGGCGTAGCCAACGATAGTTCCAGTCAGGAGGATGATCTTGGCCATGTTGTCGATGTGCTTCATCGTAATCATGTCCCCGAGTCCGTAGATGAACCGCGCAGGAATCATGATCGTCAACACCATCGCGAAACCGCCAAAAATTGCTCCTGCCACGAAATAGGGCGGGAAGATTGTCGTGTGCCACCCGGGCACAACCGAGGTGGCAAAGTCGAAGCTCACCACCGAGTGCACCGAAAGAACCAGAGGCGTGGAAAGGGCCGCCAGGAGCAGGTAGGTCATCTCGTAGTGGCTCCAGTGGCGATTACTCCCCCTCCACCCTAGTGAGAAGACCCCATAGAGGAACTTTTTGATCCCCCTCTTGCAGCGATCCCTGATGGTCGCCAGATCAGGAACCATTCCAAGGAACCAGAAGATCAGAGACACCGTGAAATAGGTCGAAACCGCAAAAACGTCCCAAAGCAAAGGCGACTTGAAATTCTGCCAGATCGCATTGGCGTTGGGAATCGGAGCCAGATACCAAGCCATCCATACTCTTCCAACGTGGAAGGCTGGAAAGATTCCGGCGCACATCACCGCGAAAATCGTCATCGCTTCGGCAGCCCTGTTGATCGACGTTCGCCAGTTCTGCCTTGTGAGGAACAGGATCGCGGAAATGAGGGTCCCCGCATGGCCAATACCAATCCAGAACACAAAGTTCACAATCGGCCAGCCCCACATCACCCTGTTGGTATTCCCCCACACTCCTACTCCCGTGCTGACGAGGTAGATCAATCCTCCCCCCACACCGATCGCAGCCATGATGACACTGGGAATGAATAGCTGCCACCAGAAAGCAGGCTGCTTACCTTCTATCACGCCGCAGACCCGTTCGGTTATCCAGTGATAGGAACGCTTGTTCAGGACGAGCGTTTCCCTCGCCATCACGGGAAGCTTAACCTCCCGGGGTGCCGATTTCTGATTCGTGGTCTTTGTCGCAGTGTCTGCCATGTCCTGAACTCGGATTCGGATTTCAACCCGTGCTGATGGTTGCCAGGCCCCTATATACCGCATCGGGCATGGAAGGGTTCGGGTTCTTGACCCGGGCTAGGTAGCTCGTTCTCGGAGCGGTTCCAATATATTGAAGGACGTCGTAATTCCGAGGATTGTGAATGAGTTCGACCGCCCCACTCTTGGTTTTCTTTTCCCCTTTGTACTTGGCCCTCCAAACCTGCGCATCCTCCTTGTCGAGAAGGTTACCAAAGCTTACTGAATTTGCCTCGCAAGCATCCTGACAGGCCACCTTGATTGAATCGGCCTTGACCCTGAGATCCTCCGGCTTGATTTTCACGTTAGTAGAATTCTGCCCTGCCCGGAGAGTTTTCATCCGACCAATCTGCTTCTGCTTGATCTTGGCGCTCTCAAGCCTCTGCACGCAGTAGGTGCATTTCTCCATCACGCCACGCATGCGTACGGACACATTTGGATTTCGCTGCAGGTGAGGAGCCTCTCCCACCTGTTTCTCGCCGAAAGGCCCCTTGTAAAGGTTGTGGGCAATGACTGGATTGCGCTTGTTGTAGTCGAAATAATTGAAGCGTCGCGCCTTGTAGGGGCAGTTATTTGCACAGTAGCGAGTCCCGATGCACCGGTTGTAGGCCATGGTGTTCAGCCCTTCCTCACTGTGCACTGTTGCATTCACCGGACAGACCGTCTCACAGGGAGCATTCTCGCACTGCACGCAGGACACCGGCTGAGGGATCATTTCGGGATTTTGCTGAACCCACTCCGGGGTCGGAACTTTCTTATGGCTCTCTTCGTCCATCTCCGTCATGGGCGCCGCAAAGTAGCGGTCCATTCGAACCCAGTGCATTTCACGGCCCATAGCGACCTGTTCCTTACCGACGATAGGAATATTATTTTCAGCCTGACATGCGATCAGGCAGGCGTTGCAGCCTACGCAAGTGTTGAGGTCAATTGTCATGCCCCATTGGTGAATCTTATCCTGTCTCTTATACACATCTCCGAGCCCACGAGACAGGCAGAAATCGCGGATGCCGG
>CAXEFH010000014.1:0-24982 GCA_963989605.1 uncultured Roseibacillus sp.
TGATACGGCGACCACCGAGATCTACACCTCTCTATTCGTCGGCAGCGTCAGATGTGTATAAGAGACAGTGATAATATGGCTGCTATACAAACTGTAAGTGTAGTTAATAATTGCGACGCAATATCACCAAAGTATTTAGATAAATATCCAATTATTGTTCCTAACAACGGTAAAAAAATAACCGCGTACTCCATTTAACCTTTCATCTCATTAATTTCTTCTACTCTGACTGATCCTCGATTTCTGTAGTAAGAAACAATAATTGCTAATCCAATTGCTGCTTCAGCTGCTGCAACAGTTAAAATAAGCATTGTAAATATTTGACCAGTAATATCTTGAAGATATATGGAGAAAGAAACTAAATTGATATTTACCGCAAGTAAAATTAGTTCTACGGACATTAAAATAACAATAACATTTTTTCTATTTAAAAAAATACCAAGAGTACCTATTGAAAATATTATTGCACCAAAAGTTAAATAGTGGCCTAAACCAATTTCAATCATCTAAATTTATTCCTTTCCCTGACTCAACTTCAACAAGCTTAATAGAGTCCTCTCTTTCTCTTCCAACTTGTGTAAAATAATTTTGTCTTTTGACTCCTTCTCTTTTCCTGTAGGTTAAAACTATAGCTCCAATCATTGATAACAGTAATATTAGTCCAGATATTTGAAAGAGATGTATATATTCGGTATACATCACATTACCAATTGCATGGGTATTAGTAAAATCTTTTTCAAAATTTAAGAACTTGGTTTCAGAAAAAGTATCTCTATATTTCCAACCACCAACAACAACTATAAGTTCAAGCAAAATTACAGCGCCGACGGCTAAACCTATTGGTATATGCTTTGTTTTTCTTGATCCTCGAAACCAGGAAAGTTTTTGTTCACTAACGTTTAATAGCATCACCACGAACAGAAATAAAACTGCAACAGCTCCAACGTAAACTATTATCATCATCATTCCTAAAAACTCTGCACCTATTAGAATAAAAAGTGATGCGATTGATATAAAGTCTAATATTAAAATTGAAACCATCACCCCCAAAATATCAACCTTTGTTGATTCGCTGCAACGGGCCAGAGACTTTGAGGACTCCCGCCGTGACCAGACCGGATCCGCAATGGCATGGTACCTCAAGGCCTTGAAGATCTACCCGGACAGCGACATGGCAGAAGAAGGATTCCAGCGCCTTCTCGATAAGGTCCTTCCCGATAACGACCTCCTTTCTCCGTCGGCTCAATCTGAAGCCGTGAATTGATTCTCGCTCTAAACGGATTGTGAAACTGACCGCGAAGGAATTTCTTCTTCACTTCCTCTGCAGAGCTGTCGTCCTTCTTGGAGGTTGCCTTGTTTCCGCATGCAGCGGAGGGAGCCTTGCCCATTCATCTTCCCTGAGAATGGGGAAACAATGCTCTACCGAGCTGTCCAGGAACCATGGTTCACCCATTGGACTCCGGACCGAAAGCACGCGGAAGATCACCTCCGCGCTCACAACGATGAACATGGTTTGAACGGCGGAATTGTTGAATACAGATAGCCATCTTCGCTGCCTGCGGCCCTGTTTTGCCGGCCTTGCCCTGGCCGGGGCCCTCTTGGTTCTGGCCTGCCAGCAGGGAACCATGAGCGAGGACCGCCCCTACCTGGATCCGAAGTGGGTTACATCCTCCTACCGGCTCCCTTTCGATGAAAATCTTCGCCTCAAGCGTGAGGCCCGGGCCGCAGCAGAGGAGGGAGATCGTGAGGTCTGCGGAGCCCTTTTTCAGCCTTCGGGAAATGACGGGATCCTTGAGCTGTTCTTCGTCGAAAACGCAAGTAATCGGTCTCATTCCTATGAGCTGTCACCCCGCAGCGTCCAGCGCGCGCGAAAAGCAGCGGACCAAAAGGACGCAAGGATCATAGGGTCTTTTCACTCTCACCCGACCAGTGATGCCGCCCCCGGCAGAAGCGACATCACCCATGCGGGAGTCCTCAGCCTCCTGCTCATCCACTCCGTTCCCTCCGGGAGAACCCGGCTCTGGCAGGTGGTCCTGCGTGATGGGGAAAAAAAGGCCCGCGAGATTCAGATCCAGGTTATCGGCCGTCGAACCCGTGGTCCCTCACCCCTGATCCCATCGCCCTGGCACAGATCCAAGATCGTCGAAAATCCGGAAGTTTCCCGCGGATGGTAAGATCCCCGCAAGCCAGCACCGGGTCCTCATGTCAAACGATGCCCGCTCCTCCTGTCAGCCCCCAATCTTCCACAAGTTTTTTTCCGACCGCAGGAAAAGGGCCCCGTCGATAAGGGCCGGAGAAGCAAAAATGCGCTCGTCCATCTCGAGTTCGAAAAGGATCTCGACACCCGAGGGAGCGACTTCAGTAACATAGACGACACCATCCTCAGTCGCAAGATAGAGTTTGTTGCCAATCAGGACGGGAGAGGAGGAAAAGTTACCGGGGATCTTCTTCCTCCACTGGAGTTTACCGCTCTTTCCATCACGGCAGGTAAGTGATCCGGTATCATCAACCAGGTAGAGGTAGCCAGCCTTCTCAACAAAGCTCGGTGTCTTTGGAATGTATCGGTCTTCCTTGAAAACAACATGGCTAGCGGTGACATCCCCCTCTGCGCCTGCCGGGCGAATGGCAAGAAGAGACGACCGGTCAAATCCTGTCGCCACATAGAGCGTGTCATTGGCGTAGACCGGTCGAGGTACCACTGAGTAGCCCTCACCATAGAGAACTTTCCAGAGCTCCTTTCCATCCGCCGGATCGTAGGCTGCCACCTTACCACTCGCCTGGCTGATCACCTGTGTACGACCATCAACCTCGATAACCAGGGGTGTCCCGAAGGAGAAGGTCTTCTTGACCTTCTGCTCCCGAGGAGTCTTCCACACGACCTCTCCCTTCTTCTGGTCAAGAGCCACGATCACGGGGTCGGACGCGCCATCCGCGTTGAAAATCAATTTACCATCCACCACCACCGGGGAGCTGCCAGTTCCATGCACCGGGGGATACTTGAAGACCTGCTTCCAGATTACCTCTCCATCGCTGAGTCGGAGCGCGGCAGTTCCCATGTGTCCAAAATGAACATAGGCAACTCCTGCCTCCAAATAAGGGGTGGCACTGGCTAGGCCATTCTTGGAGTGCCGTTTTCTCACCTCCGCCGCTCCCGGGCTGAACAGATCCTGCTTCCAGACAAGCTCACCGCTTTCTACTTTAAGCGCAACAACACCGAGGCTGACTTCCTCTCCCTCCTGCCGGGCAACGGTCATGACGACTTTTCCTTCGCCAATCACCGGAGAGGACCACCCCTTGCCGGGTAGTTTCTTTTTCCACGCCACTCCCCTCTCAAGTCCCCACTTCAGGGGTATGTTTTTCGCCATGGAGACCCCCTGACCCTCCGGTCCTCGGAACTGGAACCAATCCGCACTGCCCACGGGTGCTAAAAGGAGCGAGGCGAGGGTCCCAAGCATACCAATCTTCGTCATATCCAGACAGGCTGGTAACTCCGCGGAGGCAGTCAACAAAAACCGCATCAGCTCCTGAAAAGGCGCGACGGTCCCGAAAACACTCTCACAAAGGGACTAGCCCGATAACTGGGGACCCGCACTCTTACCCTTGAAAACCTTCGTCCAAACCGCTGTAGTCGCTCTCATGTCCGAACCATCCAAAACGGCTCAGTCCAATCGCCGTAACTTCCTCGGGACCACCGCCGCAGCCGCGGCCACACTTGGTTCCGCCGAACTCGTCTACGGTGACCACCACAAGGGAAAACCCCTCCGCTTCGCCCAGATCGGCTGTGGCGGCAAGGGGAGCAGCGACCTTGATAGCACGGTTTCAAGTGGAGGAACCCTCATTGCCATGTGCGATGTCGACGAGGGACGAGCGAAGGGACATTTCAACAAATACAGCAAGATTCCACGCTATACGGATTACCGGGAAATGCTGTCCAAGCATAAGGACGAGATCGATGCCGTTGTGGTATCTACTCCAGATCACGTTCATGCGGTAGCAGCCCTTGCCGCCATGAAGCTTGGCAAACACGTATATGTGCAGAAACCTCTCGCCCGTACCTACGGCGAGTGCATGGCTCTTCTGGAGGCTACCAAGAAATACAAGGTGGTAACTCAGATGGGCAACCAAGGGCATGCTGGATCTGGCCTCAAGCTCTGGAAGAAGATGATGGATGACGGAGCCTTCGGTGAGGTTCTGGAACTACACTCCTGGTCCAACCGACCCATCTGGCCTCAGGGTATGACTGAATATCCTACCGAGACACCAGTTCCAAAGGGACTCGACTGGGACTCCTGGGTTGGCCCCATGGAGGCACGGCCATTCGGCAAAGGCTTCCTGCCCTTCTCATGGCGAGGCTGGTGGGACTTTGGTGCGGGTGCCATGGGCGATATGGCCTGCCATAACATGGACCCCGCGTTCTGGACCTGCGGCCTCACCCTACCCACTTCCATTACCGCGGAGGCCTCTGCACCAGCCGGAGTTGCCTATCCCAAATGGTCAGTCATCCATTTCGATTTTCCCGCCACCAAGGTCTGCCCCAAGGGAATCAAGATGACCTGGTATGACGGCGGCAAGCGGCCCAAAGCCCCCACCGGGGCAGACCCCCGCCTCGACATGGGTGGAAACGGGTGCCTCATCGTCGGAAGTAAGATGTCCGCCATGGGTGGATCTCATGCCGGAACCCCCCGACCAGTCGCAGTGGGAGCCAAATTCGACAAGGATGCTATCGCTAGGGAATCTGCCCGCTGGCAGGGAGAACATCGCAAGCTGAAGGGAACAGATCACCACCGTGAGTGGGTCGAGGCCGCCAAGAAGGGCGACATCAATGCCCCAGGCAGCAACTTCATGTATGCCGCGCCCATGTCCGCCGCCCTTGCTCTTGGTGCCGTAGCATTGCGTTTCCCTGGCGAAGAACTCAAATGGGATGACCAGACCGGCAAATTCACTAACCACGAGGAAGCCAACAAGTGGGTCACCATCGACCCGCGAGAGGGTTACGATCTCAAGGTCTGACCCGTGATTACCCGGCCCGGGGTTAGACCCCGGTGGCAAGATCAGGCCTGCTTTTCCCCGCAAGGGAAGGCGGGCCTTTCTTTCCATGGAACAGAGCGACAGAGTTCTTGAATCTGACGCCCGCTCCTCTTTGATACGGCATGACGCAGATCTTTCTTACCCTGACCGGATTCTGTTCTCTCCTCCTGTTGCCCACGATTGGGCAGGCAAAGGGCGAGGCTGGAAGCCGTCCCAACATCGTCTTCATCATGTCGGATGACATGGGGTGGAACCAGCCGGGGTTCAACGGAAGCACCAGGGGCCTGACTCCACATCTCGACAACCTGGCCGGGGAGAGCCTACGCCTGACTCAATTTTACACTCACTCCGTCTGCGCACCAACTAGGGGCGCCTTTCTTACCGGTCGCTATGCTTTTCGCAACTGGATGGACTGGCGCTCCGAGGATTTTGGCAAGCCCAGTTACCTGAAGGCATTGGGCCTGACTCTTGCCCACAACGACCGGGGGGAACCCACGAGGCGAATCCATGCACTGGCCACCGAGGAACGCACGATTGCGGAAGCGCTGCGCGAAGCTGGTTATTTCACTGCCCTTGTAGGCAAATGGCACTGTGGCGAGTGGCTCGAAGAGCATCTCCCGATGGGCCAGGGGTTCATGCACCAGTATGGTCACTATGCGTGGGGCATCGACTATTACACCAAGACCATTGTTCACAATGCACCAGCTCGTTTCGCTGTATACGACTGGCATCGCAACCAGAAACCCATCCAGGAAGAAGGCTACGCTACGGACCTCTTTGCCGCCGAAGCAGAGAGAGTCATCGCAGCACGGGCCAAGAACCCCGGGACGCCCTTCTTCCTCTATGTTCCTTTCAATGCCGTCCACGGCCCTCTTAATCCTCCCGCCGATGTTCCTGACGAGGAGAAGGATCCTCTCGCAATTCGTGACGCCATGCTACGCTCCCTCGATACCGCGGTTGGTAGAATCGCGCGAGCGATCGATCAGCACGGATTTCGCGACAATACCCTCTTCATCTTCACCAACGACAACGGTCCAGTCCTCGAGTCCATGAGCACCCCGTGGCGTGGTACAAAAAACACCACCTTTGAGGGAGGCGTTCGGGTGCCCTGCCTTCTACGCTGGCCTGGGCATACCAGGCCCCGCAGCTCCCATGACGGAATGATGTTCGTCGCCGACTTCTATTCTACCTTCATCAAGCTAGCCGGGGCGAAGGTCGCCCAGAAGACCAAGGTTGATGGACTCGACATGACAGCCATGCTCTTTGAGGGGGCTGCCAGTCCACGCAACGAAATCGTCTTCGAGGTCACTGGCAGCGTCCGGGTTCCCACCATCCGTAGCGGAGACTGGAAGCTCATGGGTAAGATGCTTTTCAATATTGCGAAGGATCCCTACGAAAAGAAGGATATTGCCCACGAACATCCCGGAGTCGTCAAGCGTCTCGCCGCCAGACTCACTCAGGTGGACAGCGAACGTCCGCCCCTGGGAGAAAAACCACTCCTGATGGACCCTCCTCTCCCCTACATCTACGGCCAGAAGGAGAATGCCAAGCCTCCGAGGTGGCTGACCATGCACGTAGACGCTGTCCGGGCAAAACAGCCCACCAAGTGGGCTCCCGGTGAGACCCCGTGGCCGCAGGCCCCGATCGGAGTCAACGCCAACAAGCAGCCTGCCAGTAAATAAGGGGCCGTAGCTGGCGTCCTGTGGAAAGCATGTGAGCACCTTGGGAATGGCTTTCCTGCTTTTCCCGTGTTGCCCGGTGGCATGTCTTCTAGCGTCTTCCCGTGATTCTGGACATCGGCTTCAAGAAGGCCACTGCGGGACCAGTGGTTCTCGCGCGTGTTGGCAATCGGGTCAACGGTCAACCCCTGGAGACCTCACGGGAGGTCTGCGAGATCCGGAAAGAGGACCGGGACCTTTTTTCCCAGTTGATCCTCAAACCCTTCCGGAGCCACGTGCGGTATCGCTTCGACCACCACTCCTCCCTCGACAAGAACGAAACCTTTTCCTGTGTCCGCGAGATCTTCTCAGGGGAAAGTTCCTTCCTTGAAAAAGGGTGCGAACTGGCCAAGCGGCTCTATGCAAAAACTGATCATCCCAACATCAAGGCGGGAGACCTTTGTATTGCCCGAATCAGGAATGCGGTGGTGAGTAAGGAGCCTGTCGATGCTCTCTGCATCCTGAAATCTGAGACGGTAGAACCCTTCCTCAGCATCTCCTCGGACCATGGAGACCTCCGCATCACCACCGAGCATGGAATCAACCCTGACAAGATCGACAAGGGCTGTCTCATCCTGAACGCGGATGAAGCTAACGGTTATCATGTCCTGACGTTCGACCGGGGCGGAGCCCAGTCCAAATTCTGGCTTCAGGAGTTCCTTGGGGTTCGCCTCTTCACCGATGACTCAGTCCTTACGACCCAGGTTGCGGACCTCGCTGTTTCCTTCCTGCAGGGCGAAAAGAGCCCACTGACCGGGGAAGATGGAGGGATTGCAGAAAAAACCATGGCAGCGAACCGAGCCATCGAATTCTTTGAAAATCGCGACCACTTCAGCATGCAGGAATTCGAGGAAGAGGTCTTGCGCAAGGACCCTGCCATGGTGAGCCGGTTCAAGGAATATAAAGCTAAATTTGAGGAGGAGAACAACCAGCCTCTCTCCGACGACTTCGGGATCAGCTCCGGGGAACTGACGAAGGTTCACAGAAAGGTCGGCGGGGTGATGAAGTTTGATACCGGGGTGGAAGTACGCCTTCTACCCGAATTCCAGGAGGGCACTATCGAGCGCGGCTTCGACGAGGATCGCGCGATGGGTTTCCTGAAGGTCTACTTCAATTCCAAAGAGAGCTGACACGCTCTCTCATTCCGGCCAGAGCCGCCCCTGACGCGCAAACGCCGCCCGCACCAGCTGCCTCGTGAATCCCTCGTGTCCCGCCGGGTCCTGCATCAGACACAGGTCCGCGCTACCGGGATCTGTCGGCGGATAATACACTCCGCAGTTGGGATTAATCTCCAGGAAGTAGGGGATTCCCCCGGGATCCACCCGCACATCGCAGCGGCCAAAGCTCGCTCCCCCCAACGCCACGAAAAAACGCCCAGCTTCCTCTCGTAGACGGTAGGCAAGTCGGGGGTCCTCAACGGGAAAACTGGAGAGCGCATCATAGTCCACCCATTTCAGTTCCTCATGCTTGAACTCCTCTCCCTCCGGAAAGCGGTACTGCATCGGAAGGTAGCTCACCGGGCGCTCAGGATTCTCCGGATTCTCCGCCACCAGCACCGTGCACTCGACCCCCTCAATGTATTCCTCGATCAGGGCGCCGCCATGGCGAGAGATTATCTTCTGCGCCTGCTGCTGCAGACCGACCCTCGACTGGACCCGCGAATTCCGGCTTATGTCCACACTAGCATAGCTGTTGTGGTGCTTCACGAAGAGCGGGAAGCGCAGCGTGTCAGCAGCCCTCTCCACGTCGGCCTCATTCCGGGCCAGCACCCCGGCAGGGGTGGCGATACCCTCCTTCCGGCAGGCCTCCTTCATCTCCTCACGGGTCGGCTCATAATAATTCGAAGTCGCCCCGGTAAAGGGCACTCCCAGCCTCTCGAGGGTTTCCACCACCTCGATCCCCGGGATATCCTGATCGGCAGCCCCATCGCAGAGATTGAAGAAAAGGTCAAACTCGCCGCCCTCCACCAGACCGGTGACCACCTCTACCGAGGTCTTCTTGCTGAGGGTTTCCACCTGCCATTCTGCCTCCGGAAGAAAGGGCCGCGGGTCACACGGCCAGTCGTCGGATGGAAAGGGATCAGCATCCAGATCCTGAGTTGTAAGAAGGCAGACGCGCACCACAGAATAAAATATCAGGACAGATGTAAACCTCTGTGGCTCTTTGCGCAAGGGCGCCTTGAAACAGTGAGGCTATTCCACTCACTCCCGCAAGCCGTTGGTGGACGCGCCCCTCCAAATCGGGGAAGGAGATAGGAACCCTCAGGCAGATGGACATGCTTCTGTCCGCAGAACAGAGAATCACGGAGGTCCCCCCGGAACCGGTTTTACTTTTACTCGTCTTCTTCGGGAGGCACAGGAGCCCGGCGGGTGATCACCGTCTTGAGATACCGCAGGTAGCCGGCGCTACTGGCACGCTCGGTAAGAACCTTGCCCTTCATGTCCATCACCCGGATGGCCCAGCCCCGAAAATCGTCACCGTTCTTGTTGTCGAAAAAGCTGGCCTCGTGGGAGTAGACCCCGTCCCGGTCGTAGAAGCATTCCAACTTCTCCTTGATACTGACGGAACCACTGCTCTGGTCGGATTTCTTCTTGGAGATCCAGACTACAAGCAGGTAGAGCTCGGAATTCTCCTCCATGTTGGTGAATTCAACGTCAAGAGTCATAACGGTCTGCTCAAGATCGTTGTCCTTGTAGGACTTGAGCTCCGTCCTGATCTGGAGGGGCTTCCTGATCTTGTGCGTCTTCAGGTAGTCCTGATCCTCCTTGCTGAGCTTCTCCAGCTTCAGGGTGTAAACCTTGCCCTTGATTTGGAGCTTCACCCAGTCCTCTCCCTTTTCTTCGAGGGTTCCGGTGAGTTTCCGCCCATCCGCACTGGTCCACACCCGTGGCTTTTCTGCCTCCGGTTCGTCATCGGCATGAGCCGGGAGAACCACAAGTATCGGAATGCTGCAGAGCAGAGTAACACACAGGTAGCGCAAGAAAAACATCGCGGCATCTTCTCTCATGCCCGGGAGGAGCGTCAAATCGATTCTTGAGGGTCTCCTTCAACTCGCGAGCCCAAGAACTCCGGCGCCCCTGCGGCTGATCCTTCCGGTTCACAGGAAGTTCCTCGGCAGAGCAGGAAAAAGCCCATGGCCCGGAGTGGTCCATGGGCTCTGAAAGAGGAATGCTCCGCGACAGCTTCTAGACCTCCTCGGCATTCAGCCAGCGGAAGCTCACCAATTTGAAGCGCCGACCAAACTCAAGGTCGTCGGGGTTCCGCTTGGCCATCGGGTTGAGTCCACTTGAGTCAGGGTTTATGGGCTCCGGACTACGTTGGACAATGGCCTCGCACCATGCACGAGCCTTGACCTCGCCCTGCACATCAACAGACTCACCATAAGCTCGGACGATGAAGGAATCCGACCTCGGTCGCAGCGCTGATCCAATCGCCTGCACCACGTCTCCCTGGGTCAGATATCCCGGAAGGCCCCATGCCACCGAATTCGGTTTCTGGGTCTGCTCAAGACGAGTCGCATCACGCATGTTATCAAAGCTGACGTTCCGCAGTCGGTCGCGCTCGGCATTGGGTATCCGGAGGAGTTCATTCTCATCAAACTCGGCATTGATCCCGGAACGCTGGATGGCAGCCTCAATCGGGCCGGCGTCGCCATGCTCGCTCGCAACCAGCCGGCGGTTGATGAAATCGGAAAGGCCAAAGAAGGGAGCTCTTTCCTTAACCTCCCGCACAATTTCCTGGGCGAGGCGCTCAAGTTCGCTGTCGGTGGCATCACTGCCATCGATACTCAGAAACCCTGAGGTTGCTTCCTCGTCATCCCAGTTTCCACCAAGATACTCACCGTTGGGGGGGTTGATTACCCGTGGATAGGGAATCGCGTCCTCGCTGGCATAGTTCCCGGCGTTCATCGCGGAGGCCAGCACGGCCTTCCATGCGTCCACACTGACCGAATTCACGTTGAATCCGCCATTAAGCCAGAGCTGGCTCGCGGAGCGGTGGAAATCGACTATGTCACGCTCCACCGCAGTCCCGGTTCCAATTAGCTGGAATCGTCCATTAGGAAGGGGATTTTCCTCTGGATTCCTCACAAAGGACTGCTTTCGGGCGGGATTACCGGTCGAAACAAAGAAGTTATCCCAGAGGTTGAAATTGGCCTCGTAGCTGAGGTCATAGACCACGAAGTGATCATCAGGCCGGTTGAAGAGAATCTGCCGGGTTAGCATCGCCCAGTAGTCCGGCCCCCGTCCCGAGGTCCTGCCTCCCCCGTGACCAAAGAGGTACTGATTCCACCCGTTATTCCGCTTTTCCTGAGAGGTTCGCAGGACCGGACTGGTGTGCAGGCGACCAACCCGGGGATCGACGAGAGAGTTGCCCACCGCATAGCTCGGATGCCATCCAAATTCCGACAGCTTGAGATGACGAAGGTATCCCAGCGAGGGGATCCCAATCTCTTCGCGCGGCACATCGAAGAGGACGACCCCGTCATCCGGTGCCTCCAAGGGCTCACCAAAGGGCCAGCTCACGTTTCTCCCATCCACCGAGCGCGGCATCATATTTTGCCAGCTCACCCTCTGGTCAAAGAGATCTCTGGTATACATGCCATAGAAATGGGGAGGAAGATCAGTGACATTGTCCCACGGGTTCCGGCAGAAGTAGGCGGCCCGGGGGTTCCATGTTCCGAGCACCGAAGTCTTGAGATGCTGCGGCTGGCCCCTCAACTGGCCGGAGCCGAGAACATTAGAGCGATGCTCATCCCACCAACGGATACGGAACCCATCCCTTGTCCGGGTGTCTGGGATCGCGGTCCCGGGAAGCCGGGCCCGGGTGTTGGCAAGCTGGTGCACCCTCGGCTCGGGCACACGGGCACCACGACCACTACTCCATTGCACTGGGAGCTCATCGCTGCCCCCTGCCTGCAGGGAAGTATTGGCGTAAACGATGGACTGCATGGAGTTAAAGCTGGAGTCATTGAAACTTCGGGCCCTTCCCGCACTCTTCAACGACATCATGTAGTTGTCTCCTCCGGATTGGTTGCCGGGTCCTGGAAACTCAATGAAGCTCCTGGGCACACTGGTGTGGATCACCCGATTTGAGGTGTCCCGAACTCTCATATCCTGCCAAAAGTAAATGCTCGGATCCGGGGCAACCGAGGCCGAGAGAACATTACGTGCGACATCAAAGAGCTGGTATTCCGAGTGCTGACGCGGACTGAAGACGAGAGTCTCACCCGGCTGGATGGTCGTGGGCTGCAGGCTCAGGAGCATCCAGCCGACATAGTGCCCCGGACTCGGATCGGGGCCCCGGGCCTGTGCTCCATTCGTGATCTTGGTCGAGCCTCGTCCAAACGGAATAGGAACAATCTTCGGTGCCGAGCGGTCAGCGTAGCTGACTCGAACGTCCTTGTTCCCATTGACAAAGACCGTGGCGCACATGTTGTGCGTGTTGATAGCTACATTGTAAGGATTCCAGAGCGCTACCCGGGGGTAAATACAGACCCGGAGGACGTTCCCCGCCCCGGGACCCGCTGACTCGGGGTAAGTCGCAAGATTGTAATAGACCGATGCCTCGGTCATCACCGGAAAGAGGTTGGGCTCGACGAAAGGCAGGAACGATGCAGGCCGCAGGTTACCTCCATCATACACATTCACGCCATCGTTCATTCCCCGCAGGGTGCCATTGGCAATGTCTTCCGGAGTCGGGGGAGCGGGGTCCACCATGTTGGTGTCTCTCTCCGCGTATTGCAGGCCTCGACCAGCCAGGGCCCAGTTGCGGACGAGGGCGAAGGTTGGAGCAATATCCCGGTATTTTGTCCGACCCCACGTCGTCCCCTGTTCCCGGGCCACGGCGGCATTCGCCGGGCCAATCATATTATCAAGGTCATTGATCCCCTGGGAAACAATCCGGCCGTCGGCCCGGAGGTCCCGGATCGTTCCACGGCGATCGTGGATGTAGGCGGTCAGGTCCCGGAGAAGCCCCCCCTGTCTCACGTTACAGAGGACGGCCTTGGACTGGGTCGTCAGATGATGGAAGGCTCTCTTCTTCCGCACCGCGTTTTCCCTGCTAGGCACGCCATCGGTCAGCTCAACAGTCTTACGACTAAACAGCTTGCGGACCTCCTCATCGGTAAGGTCGTTGTTGATTCCATCGAGTTGCTTGGCCGCAGTGTCCTGCGGGTTAAGGAGCCGCTCCATCCCGTCGGGATTTGGTCCACGCACCGGGGAATCGAGATTGTAGGCGTCCACCATGGCGACGTTGGCGCGAACTCCCAAGTCCCCGACCCAGTAGGCGTAGCCACCGGTCACCAAGTCCTTATCGTTGCGCGTGGAAACCCGCGGGGCAACCACATGTTCCTCGGTAGTTGCCACAGTCCCGTCTCCAACCAGCTCAATTTGATCTCCCTCCCAAGCCTCCGCCTCGATGAGATCCACTCCCAGTTCGGCACGTCCTCCTTCGTTTCCGCTGATGAGGTAGCTCAAAATATCCCTCTCCCTGTCGAAAGCCCTGCCTGCGGCACCCGTGAAGCGCTGGTCGCTCAGTCCTCCCTCTACATCATCGCGCACCCAGGGAGACGTATTGATCCCGTCGCTGCCCGGGGGAACCCATTCAGTGCTCCAGACTCCAACCCAGTGCGGATGTTTGATTCCCTGAATTCCAGCCGCATTGTAAGGATCCGGCTCCTTATCGAGGACACCCGCCTCTGCTGAAACGCGTTGATCCGGGCCAAGATGCGTCTGCAATTCTCCGATCGCCACCATCAGGGCCAGCCGGGCATTGGATTGCGCCTCAAGTTGAGCCAGTTCAGAAGTACTGCTCCGCAAGGTGATGGTAGAAAGCGAAAGAAGTCCTATCGCGATCAGCGAAAGAAGCACCATTATGGTAATGGTGGTGACGAGAGAGAATCCCCGTCTCCGTCGTCCCTTGGTATTTTTCATAGCAGATTGCAGGTTCATCGGTCGATCTGTCAGGGTATTCGCATTATACATACGGGAGCCCCCCCCGGCGCCAGCAAAATTTCTGTATTCACTAAGTGTTCTCATCGCCAAAGAATTACGGGGCTATTTTTTTGCAATCGGACCCATTTTTAAGGGGCATTCATGCCGATTAAGTCTTCTACGAGTATCAGGAGGCACCTCGACCAGCTGCAGCGAGCTTCTCCCGAATCAGCCCCGGATCACCACCCGATCGGGTCACCACCGGCAGCCGATCCCCCTTTCGGGACTATTGTTCCGGCTGGTCATGCACCGCGGCCTTTTTACCTCCTTGGATACTGGAAATCGCTGCCGCCGCCTTTTTCACTGCCGCGGCATCCCTGAGAACGTCCACCTCAACGTGAAAATGCTTTGCCTTGCCAGCGGCGATTGTCTTGACCCGGCCTCGCTCTCTTTCCACCGAGCGATTATAGGGATAGCCAGAGCCTGGTTCCAACCCGGTCACGTATCCCTTCTCACCCACGTCCGTATTCTTCCAGAGCGTAAAGAAAGGAAGGCTGTCGACATTATAGGACATCGCCACTCCCCGTGAGGCCGAGGAGTTCTGCAGCATCACGGTTGTGCGTCCATCCGATCCGGAATGAAGCTCCATGCAGTAGACGGTTTCGCCGTATCCCTTGGTCGGACCATAGTAGACCTCGTAGTCTGCGAGTTCCTCGACGGCACGCTCGTCAAAAGGAGTCACACTCTTGACCGGGGCAATAAAACGGGAACCCTTCTCCAGAAGGGGCTCACCAAAGTTGGCATGGTAGATGATCTCAAATTCCTGCGGGTTGGACCCGCGGTTTGTCAAAATATCGTCAAAGCGCACCGAGCTACTTCCTATCTCCGTAGAGATATCCGTAACCATCTCGAGATTCACGAACTTGAACATCTTCTCTTCTACCCGGCCCCTCACGTGAATCCGATTATCCTTGAGAAAAACCTCCACCTTGGATGCCGGGAGGTTCGAGGCTTTCCCGTGAAGACTGAGCATCTTTTCACCATCTTCACCCGGATGGCCGGCAAACTCATATCCGCATCGGGTCATCCACTCATTGAAGCCATCAAGCCACCCCAGACCACCACGGGCGGCAGGGTTGATGAACAGAGGATTGACCAGCTCTGTTACCGGAGAATTCCAGCCAAGCCGGATGTCGCCACAGTGAAGCTCATGCACATTCATACCTCGGGTTGGTACGACGGTAAAACGCAGGAGGCCGTTGTTAACCTCCACCACGTCGACTCCGGCCTGCTTGCCACCACGGAGTGTGTATTTCCGCACAGACCACGCCACGTCACCCCCCCTGCCTACTTTACCTCGAACCGCGAAGTCTTCTACCCAGGTGTTGGTGGAAGTATCTGTCAGGGTGGCATGGAAATCCTCGGCGAGTCCCGGAAGGGCCGGGAGCCACAGACAAGCGCAGAGGAGGGAGGGGAACAGGAGCGTTGGTGTTTTCATCATTACCGGGAAAGCAAATCCCATGGTTCCCGCCCATGACAAGACAAACCCACCACGGCGGAAAGAGCACCCGCTCTCCTCCTCAGGTGGGGAGAAGACCCTGACCGATCTACTGACGCTCAAACCCCGGGCCACCAGTCCCGCAAACCCCTTCTGGCGGCGATTCTGGAGGTCTTAGGGGCAACAGGACCGGGCAGGCCTCAGCAATCGAGTTCAGTCCGGTTACTGGCAGGCTTCACACTCCTCACCATTCATCATGGCTTCAATGGAGCACGCATTTTTCTCCTCGTCAGTGTAGCTTTGCTTCACCGTTTTTTCATCGTGTTTCACCTTATCCCTCTTCACCTGCACGGTTGCCTTCTCAATGTTACTAGCCTGCAGGGTGCGCAGGTAATAGGTTGTCTTGAGACCGGTGCGCCACGCATGACGATACATATGACTCAGGGTTTTCATATCAGGTGAGGCAAGGAACAGGTTCACACTCTGACTCTGATCAATCCACTTCTGACGCCGGGCCGCAGCATCGATGATGAAGTTGTAATCAACTCCAAACACGGTGAGATGCTTCTGCTTGAGCTGATCAGGTATTCCTTCGATATCGCTCAGCTCTCCGTCGAAATATTTTAGCTGATCCAGCATGTCGGCTGTCCAGAGCCCCTCCTTCTTCAGATCCTGAACGAGTTGTCTGTTGAGTACGGTGAAATCCCCACTGAGGTTGCTCTTCACGAAAAGGTTCTTGTAGTTCGGCTCAATGCAGGGGGTCGTTCCCATGATGTTGGAGATGGTAGCAGTCGGTGCGATGGCAAGGACGTTGGAGTTCCTGATCCCATTCCTCATGATTTTTTCACGGACGCTTTTCCAGTCCATCTTACCACCCCGCGGCACGGCAACTTCTTCCCCCCGCTCATCCTCGAGAAGCTCCAGCGAATCCTGAGGAAGAATTCCCCGGTCCCACTTTGATCCCCTGTAACTGGAGTAACTACCCCGTTCGCCCGCCAGATCACTCGAAGCCCCGTAGGCATAGTAGGCTATGGCCTCCATGAACTCGTCGTTGAAATCTACTGCCTCGTCACTGGCAAAGGAGAGATCCTTTTTGAACAGTGCATTCTGAAGACCCATCACCCCAAGGCCGATCGGCCGATGGCGACGGTTTGCTGTCCGGGCGGCATCCGTCGGATAAAAGTTGATGTCGATAACGTTATCCAGGGCGCGGATCGCAACCGTTATCGTCTCACGCAACATTTCGTGATCGAGCGTACCTTCCTTGGTCACATGAGTATCCAGTACTACGGAGCCAAGGTTGCAGACCGCGGTTTCCTCCTCACTGGTGTTGAGGGTAATTTCCGTGCACAGGTTTGAGGAGTGAATAACTCCAACGTGGTCCTGCGGGCTACGCAGATTGCAGGGATCCTTGAATGTGATCCATGGATGCCCGGTCTCGAAGAGCATCTTGAGCATTTTCTTCCAGAGCTCGATGGCCGGGACTTTGCGGCTCCAGATCTTCCCCTCGGCCGCCTTTTCCTCATACTCGACATAGCGCTTCTCAAAGGCCTTTCCGTAGAGATCGTGGAGATCGGGACACTCATTCGCCCGGAGAAGAGTCCAGTCCTGCCTTCCCTCCATCCGCTTCATGAAGAGGTCCGGGATCCAGTTCGCGGTGTTCATGTCGTGAGTCCGCCGGCGCTCGTCTCCGGTATTGACCCTCAACTCCAGAAAATCCTCCATGTCATTATGCCAGCTCTCTAGATAGGCACACCCCGATCCCCGCCGCTTGCCACCCTGATTGACAGCGACCAGTTGATCATTATGTAGTTTGAGGAAGGGAATGACCCCCTGGCTTTCACCATTGGTTCCCTGAATGTAGGCTCCGGTGCCACGAACGCTCGTCCATGACCCCCCCAGTCCTCCTGCCCACTTTGAGAGGAAGGCATTCTCAGAAATGCCCCTTATCATGATCGACTCAATCGAATCATCGACCTTATAGAGATAGCAGGAAGAGAGCTGAGAATGGAGAGTTCCGGAATTGAAGAGGGTTGGAGTAGAGGAACAGAACCTGCGCCCCTTATAGAGCTGGTAGAGGCGGATCACCCAATCCTCACGGTCCTGCTCTTCCGCCCTGAACAGGCCCATGGCAACCCGCATCCAGAAGAATTGAGGCGTTTCAATTCTCCGCGGCTTGGCAGAGGTCTTGTCCACAACGAGATAACGATCGTAGAGAGTCTGGATACCGAGATAATCGAAGTCTAGGTCTGCCGAGGGATCGAATGCCTCTGAGAGGCGCTCCAGATCATAGCGCTCGATGAGTTCAGGGCTGATTCTCTTGATAGCGACCCCATGCTTGAGGTAGCGCCGAAACTGCTCCTGATGGGCTGCCTTCAAAGCAGCAACCCCATCTCGCTGAATCGACCAGTCCAGCACCTCCTCGTAGATGTAACTGAGAAGGATCCGGGCAGCAAACTTGGCGAAATCAGCGTCTCTTTCGATCAGGGACTTCGCGTTGAGGATAATGGTCCGCTGCAGCTCCCCCTCTGAGATCTCAGCCCCAACCGACCTTCGCAGTTCGAATTCTATCTCTTCCTCACTGAGGCAGAGATCCAAGCCGATCATACCAAACTGGATCCGCCTCTTAAGTTCAGTTCCATCCCAGAAATCGCTTTGCCCATCCGCCCGCGTCACCACCACCATGGAATCCTGGTTAGGATCCTCAGTCGCCTCTGCCTGATGGATTTTGCGAACTTCCGCGCGCTGGATGCGGTAGGACATGTAAGCCCGCATGACTTCATACTGGCCCTGCCGACCCAGCTCCTCTTCGACAAGATCCTGCACGTCTTCTATGTGGACGAACGCAGAGTCTCCCCTCCGCACCCTCTGGGTCACCCCATGAGCAACCCGGGAGGCGGGCTCCGGGTCCTTCCTGAGGTCCAGAAAGGCCTTTCTCACCGCAGTCTCGATCTTCGTTTCACTCCATGGCACGACGTTACCGTTCCTCCGAATGAGGCGAACAGGCATCGGATGAGGGTCTTCACTGACCACGATTTCCCCGTTTTTTTCGTAACTCCGAGCGAAAACCAGAGACTTCGCGACGTCATGCGCATCGTTTTCTATCAGAGCCTTCTCGATGAGGAGATAGAGATCATTCTGGCTCAACTTGATCGTTCCACCGCGCTGGACCTGCTGCATGAGGCTCTTAGCCACACTGAAGGCGACGGCCGTTACAAAATTACGATTCTCGTCATTGTAGATCCGTTCCTCCTGCTCCTGCCGCGAGAGGAGAAGGTCGGTGAGCGCTTCCCCGATGGTATCCGTCACATCCGCGAGAGAGAATTGCACCTCACCGGCCCCCCGAGTCACAATGATTTCGGGGATGGGGGCGCGGTGCTCACTTGCAAGTGATTCACGCCAGTTGTAGCGCTGACAGCTTGTTTCATCGCCATGTCGATTGGCGATCACTTGTTTCAGTGCAATGTCTTCTTCAAGAGTTATGGATCGGTACATAAAAGGGTCTTTCGGTGTAAAGGCTCACGTAAGGGTGGAAACGGAACATCGGTTCTTGAGCAGAGGTGGAGAGGTATCAAAATTTCGCTTCAGACGGCGTAGATCTAATGAGAGGAAGAGCGGTCCGTGACCCACCGCACCGCAAGCATCCCCCCGGCCACGCTGTCAAATCTGCCTAGAGATCGTCATCACTGTAACCGGCATGTTCCAGAGCAGCTGATTTCTGATACTCCGTCACACGACCTTCAAAGAAGTTCTGCTCCTTCTTGATGTCCATCATCTCCGCAAGCCATGGGAACGGGTTGGAAACATTATCGCCAAGAGGATCGAGACGGCAGTTCATGAGCCTACGATCACCGATATAATCGATATACTGTTCAAAGTCTGCCGCATTGAGACCAACTGCATCCACCGGCAGGCAGTCCCGGATAAACTGCTTCTCAAGGGCGATACCCTGCCGCATTGTTTCGCGAAGGTCGCTACGAAAATCCTCGGTCCAGATTTCAGGATTCTCCACGACCAGTTCGTTGAGGAGCTGACGTAGCAGTTCAATATGGTTCGACTCATCCCTCAGGGTATAACGGAACATTTGTCCGATCCCGGGAAATTTGTTTTGCCGATAGAGACTCAGGATCATTCCGAAAAGACCGTAAAACTGAGTTCCCTCCATGACCTGTCCAAACATAAACATGTTCTTGGCGAGGGCCTGCTTGTTGTCAGTAATACTGAGATCCACATCCCTTCGCATGGCCCGACTGTTACTCACCAGGAAATTGTTCTTGGCCGTGATTGTGGGAATGTCCTCAAACATCGCCTCGCACTCGTGCGGGTTCAACCCCAGAGAAGAAATCATGTAGACCAGGGAATCGGCATGAATGTTTTCCTCGTGAGCGTGACGGCCAAGAACCATCTTCAGTTCGGGAGCTGTAACCAATTCGCGAACCACATGCATTATGTTGTCACCGACGATACCTTCTGCTGCCGAGAAATAGCCGATGCCCATCTTGATAATCCAACGCTCCACATCCGAAATCTCATCGGTCCCCCGCCATTGCTCCACATCCTTCTGCATTGGGATATCCTCAGGCTCCCAATGGTTGTTTTTCATGGTTTTGTAGAGGTCATACGCCCACTGATATTTCAGGGGCAGTATGTTGAAAAACATGGTGTCTTTCCCATTGATCACGCTTTTGGCGGCAAACGCTTCCTCAGCCTTTTCGCGGTCTAAAACAAAGGATCGGTCCCCGATCTGGACTGTGGTGGTTTCTGACATCTTAACAAATAGAGAGGTTTTTCTGTATTTTCGGCAGCTAGTTAAAGAATCCGTAATAAATGAGCTATCTGGCTCAGCGGTGGGGAGAGTAAGGTTCAAACCCTCATTCCGTCAACGGAATCTTGTCCATATTGTATGATCAAATTATTAACAATACAACATGTTGTGGTTTTGCGGATTCTGCAGCAGTTCGAGTTTTTACTTGCTAGTCTTCTCGACCGAGCAAATCAGGCCTGAACCCTCACTTTCTAACAGGTCGCCGTTCCGGGCAATGCGGTGCAAAAAAATGAGCGTGGAGCTCATGTCCCCCTCATTTCCCGTCTTTTACAAAAAGACGCCATCCATTGCCCGGCCATTTCAAGGAGGCAGCCATTAGAGCCCTGAAATATTGCGTTTGGTTTATTTAAAAAAATTTAAATTCTAACAAAAACGGCTCCTTGAGTCGATTTTAACGCAATTGAGGTAACGGCCCGTGATGAGATTGGGAACCCTGCTGCTACCACTCTTTCGGCGAGTCCTATCACAGCACGGACCCCGAAGACCACCGACTCTCCCCTATCTGATCATGCGGGATCAGAACTGCCAGTCATGCTTATCCAAACCGCACAGGCATGCCGCCAGTAGCTTGATTGCTTGAGCTACATCTTTCTTGTTACACATCTCAATGACCTGGTGGATGTGGCGGGTCGGCAACGAAACCGCACCCGCAATGGAACCACCCGGAGTCATTCTCTGCAGGGAGGCGGTGTCTGTTCCGCCAGCTCGGAGAATCTCGGGTTGCCATTCGATTTTCTTTTCATCCGCAGTTGCCTTCATGAACTCCACCATCCGCTGGTCACAGATGACAGATGAATCCATGATCTTGATAGCGACGCCCTCACCGAGTCTGGTGCACTGCTCCTGAGGCTTCGACCCCGGGGTGTCGAATGCTATGGTCGTGTCCAGTCCAAAACTGAAGTCAGGCTGAATCTCAAGAGCCGACGCCTGTGCCCCGCGAAGTCCTACCTCTTCCTGTACTGTGAATACACCATGAAAATCATAAGCGGGCTTTCGCCGGCTCTTCTTGAGTGCCCGAAAGGTTTCGATCAGAAGAAAGACCGAGGCCCGGTTATCCAGTGACTTGACGTTGACGCACTCTCCCATCTCGACAAGTCCACGCTCCCGTGTGATTGGATCTCCAACTGCCACCAATTTCTCCACCTCACTGCGTGGGAGGCCAAGGTCAATGAAGAAGTCTTCCAGCCTCGGAGGCTTGTTGCGCTCCTCCGGACTCATTATATGGATGGGCTTTGAGCCCATGACGCCGATGAGATCCTCGCGACCATGCACGAGGACGCGTTGTGAAGTCAGGGTCTTGGGGTCGAATCCTCCGAGAGGATTGAAGCGCAGGAACCCATCATTATCGATATGCGTTACGATGAACCCGATTTCATCCATATGCGCTGCAGCCATGGCCTTCATCTCTGCGGATCGCCCCCTTTTGAGCGCAACCACGTTACCAATCGCATCGACTCGCACCTCATCCGCGAGGCCTTCAAGTTCTTTCAGGACGAGATTCCGGATGCGCGTCTCGAAACCTGGAGCCCCTGGCTCCTTGCAGATGCGTGACAGCAACTCGACGTTGATAGGCATTGGAGGACTCTATGCACGGTTCCTGACAAGTCCACCCTCATAAGGGCCGATGTCGGTTCATGACAGGGGCCGAGGGTAGACTCCCACGCCCCATCTGTTCGTGGTCACTTCTCACCCTGAACACGAGGGCGTGCCCTGTCTGCCAATATTCTGGAAAGCCCTACTCAGACCTTTCCAGCTTCAGGGTGTCGCCAAATTCACCCTGGATCGTATTAAGACGATCCCACAGGCTGGAAACCACCTCCTTTAATGAGGGATGGTTACTTTTCATCAAGTCGTTGGTTTCATGGGGATCTTCCGAAACCTTGTAGAGACGAATCATGTTATTGGCCTTGGGATAGTAGATCAGCTTGTAGCCATTCATGGTGATGGATCTCTGCACCCCCAGATAGGCTCCATAGACATAGTCACGCTTTTTCCCGTTTCCTCGGATGTGAGGCTGGATACTTTCAAATTGAACATGGTCAGGAGTCTCTGCCCCAGCCCAGTCCAACGATGTTGGAATGATGTCCTGAAGGTAAACCGGAGCATCATTACTCGCCCCGGCGGCAACCCCTGGTCCAGTCACCACAAATGGCACCCGCACGCTGTGATCGTACATGTTCTGCTTCCCGAAAAGACCGTGCTGTCCCACTGCCAGTCCGTGATCTGCGGTAAAGACCACATAGGTATCCTTCGCCTTCCCGGTCTTCTTTAACTGATCAAGGACGCGTCCGATCTGTGCATCCATGTGCGAGATGATGGCGTAATACTCCCTCCGATGGACCTGGACGGAATGTTTGGTCCTTGGCATAGGAGCAAGATTTTCATCCCGGAGCCGATGGGGGTTCGCTATCTCGTCACGGTAGGGATACCTCGGCAGAAAATTCCTTGGCACGATAATTTCACTGGTCGGATACTTATCGAGATACTCTTGAGGAGCCTGCCGGGGATCGTGAGGAGCATTGAAGGCCAGATAGATAAAAAACGGTTGCTTGGATTTGGCCGCATCCTCAAGGAAACCCACCGCATCATCCGCCTGAACTTCACTCCAGTGTTTCCCTCCTTCCCAGAACCCTCCGATTGACTTATCCGCGGGATCCCAGGGATCTGGCTTTCCCTCCAGCGGGCGATTGTAGGCCTTCTTGATCGAGCGTGGCATTCCCGGCCTGACGTGCTTGGCCACATTGAAGAGCTTGCCGGCGTCAACCTGCACATGCCACTTCCCCGACATGTATGTGCGATACCCCGCACGCTCAAGTAACTGTGGCCAACACTTCCCCTGAGACTGGAATTCACTCATCCCTTTCCGGTTGGCCACTTTCTGGGCGTTCCAGAGCTGCCGTCCCGTCATCAGCATGTGTCGACTAGCCACACACACAGCCCCACTACTAGATCCTGAGTTGTAGGCGTGGGTGAAGGTGGTTCCTCCCCTCACCAGCCGATCAAGATGAGGCGTCTCGATCTCCTCATTTCCAAGAGCCGCAATGGCATCGTAAGTCATATCGTCAGCAAAAATGAACAGGATGTTCGGCTTGACGGAATTGGCAAAGGACGCTGCATGCCAGAGACACAGAAACAGGAAGGCAGAGGAGATCAGGGTCTTCATTAATTCGCAGTGGAAAGGGTGTCGTCGGAGAGGAAGTAACTGCCATTGCCCATGGTTGCCAGAAGGGAATTTGCTCAAATTCTACCTCTCATCAGCGGTCACCGCGTGCGGAGAAGCTCACCTTTTACCCCCCGGAGGCGCCAACTCGCAGTATTTCAGGATCCATTCTGGACCCGGCACGGGAAAAAGCTCACCTTCAACCTCCCCCTGCGGCGATATCTACCTTGCCGGAGGGGGATTCATCCATGACCCAAGCAATAATGAATACCACACTTCTTACCCTTATCTTGGTGAGCCTGCTTGCCCTTCCATCTCTTGGACAGGGCCGGGACAACACCCGAGGACCCGAACTCAAGGCTGAACAAGGAGCGAGACCCGGAAAAAAGGCAGGCGCCCGTAGCGATGAAGGGACCGGGAGAGCCCAGATGAGGCGTTCCGATCGTGCCCGCCAAGACCAGGAAGAGCGGAGACAACATGACGAGCAGCGCCACCAGGAGCAAGAGCACAGAAGACACGAGGAGCGGAGCCACCGGGATGAAGAGCATAGAGGACACGAAGAGGAGAGGCATAACGATAAAGAGCATCACCACATGGACCGCGAGGAAGCCGACGTCCACCATTTCCTCAGACGCATGGAGAACCGGCTGTCCCAACTTGAGCAACGGATACGCCGCCTTGAGGCGGAGGAACGGCCAAATCGCGGTGCCCGAAGACCCCAATCAGGACAGCGCCGTCCCGCTCAGCCTCGTGGTAGAGCCAGATAGTCGCAGTCCAATCCTGAATCCAGCTGCGACGACTACTGTGAACTCTGGCTCCAGAAGTCTCGAGTTGGAGCCTCCCGGGACCTTACAACAAAGGGAGAGCTTTCTGCTCTCCCCTCGAGTGATGGAGGTCAGGATCCCTATGCCATGATCTGGTGGATGGGCTTGGCTCCCTCCACCCCGACCAGCTTCTGGTCAAGGCCGCCATAGAAATAGCTGAGGTTATTGGGGTCTAGGCCCATCCGGTCAAGTACAGTGGCATGCATGTTCCTCACATGCATGCCATCACCTACCGCCGCAGCACCCAGCTCGTCTGTCTCTCCATGAGAAACCCCACCCTTAATGCCGCCTCCTGCCATCCACATCGTAAATCCGAATGAATTGTGATCACGACCAGTTCCCTTGGCATACTCCGCAGTTGGTTGACGACCGAATTCTCCGCCCCATACAATCAGGGTTTCATCCAGCATCCCCCGCTGCTTCAGATCAGCAATGAGCCCAGCGATCGGCTTATCGGTATTCCCTGCATGCTTGTTGTGATTTGCCTCGAGATTTCCGTGGGCATCCCAGTTGGCATCATTGTGTGCACCCCCGGAGTAAATCTGGATAAACCTGACACCCCGCTCCACAAGCCTTCGTGCCAGCATGCACTTTCTGCCAAAGTCATCCGTGCGTCCTTCTCCCACTCCATACATCTGTTTCACGTACTCCGGTTCGCTATCCAGGTTGATGGCCTCCGGGGCAGTCATCTGCATCCTGTAGGCCAACTCGTAACTGGAAACCCTTGAGGAAAGATCCGACTGGTCTTCCCGCAGTCCGAGATGCTCCTGATTCATATTACTGAGGTAATCGAGAAGCGTCCGCTGCTGTTCCCGCGGCATGTTGTGCGCATTCTTGAGATTCAGAATTGGATCACCCTGCGAGCGAAAAACCGTTCCTCCATAACTCGCGGGCATGTAGCCAGACGTCCAGTTCTTGGCACCGCTGATCGGCCTGTCTCTTATACACATCTCCGAGCCCACGAGACAGGCAGAAATCTCGTATGCCGTCTTCTGCT
>CAXEFH010000015.1:0-24093 GCA_963989605.1 uncultured Roseibacillus sp.
AATGATACGGCGACCACCGAGATCTACACCTCTCTATTCGTCGGCAGCGTCAGATGTGTATAAGAGACAGGTCGGAAGTGAACGGGTAAGACGACGAAGGACAGTAGCTGCATCGTTACGGTAGGCGAGCGAATCGAACATCCCGGTCGTGCCCTGAGACCTGCCGTCGCAGGGGTCACTGCAAAACACCGCGAACGGGATTGCTCCTGCTGACTTGAAGACCTCTGCAGCCTCCTCCATGAGGAGCGAGACTTCCCAGTGTCCAGTGTGCAGGCCAAGGGCGGTAGGCGTTCCATCGGGCTGACGGATACCGCCGGAGGTCGAGAGCATCAAAAACTCGGGACTTCCCAGCGAAGAAGGATCCCATCCCATGCCGGCATCCTGAGTCCAGCCGAAAACGTCCCCACTGGGCGAGTCCTGCAGGAAAGAGCCCGTGAAGGGGAGTGCGCCGGTTGGGCCGGATGCGGTGGTCCGGATAATGAAGATATCCTCGGAGCGAGAATCAAGAATCGGATCGGACATAGGGAGAAGGACAGGCTCGTATGGGTCTTTGAGCTGGATTCCATCAGCGTTTGCGGCACTGCGAGCAGAATCCTGCGGGGTTAAGCTGCCGGATGATGGGTGAGGGATTAAGAAATAGCGACTTATCTCTGTCCGGATGGCGGGATGTCGCTGGCCATTGCGACCGTGTTTTCCAGAGTTCCTATGCCGGAGATTGATATTCGGATGATATCATCGGCTTGGAGGGTAAAAGGGTGATTGGGCACGATACCGGTGCCCGTCATCAGCAGCGCGCCGTCGGGAAAGTCGTTTTCCCGGAAAAGGAAACCTGCCAGCTCCTCGTAACTGCGTTTCAACTGAGAGAGGGTAGTGGTTCCGCGAAACGCCTCTTCCCCGCCTCTTGAAATCCTGAGACTAATTTCGGATTCCGGTCCGGGCAGGCTACCAACCAGGAGGCAGGGTCCGAGGGAGGCAGAGCCACTGTAAACTTTCGCTTGGGGCAGATAGAGTGGGTTTTCCCCTTCAATGGAACGCGAACTCATATCGTTGCCCACCGTTGCCCCAAAGACCTGGCCTTCCCGGTTGATCGCAAGAGTGAGTTCGGGTTCGGGAACATTCCATGTGGAGTCGCAACGGATACCCACGGGGTCCCCGGGATTCTGAATCCTTCTGGCAGTGGCCTTGAAGAAGAGTTCGGGGCGCTCAGCGTCATAAACAAGATCATAAAACCTGTCGCCCCCGGCCTGCTCGCTCTCTTCCATGCGGGCGGTGCGACTGCGGTAGTAGGTGACTCCCGCTGCCCACACTTCCTGAGATCCTACCGGAGCCAGGAGGTGGGTGGATTCCTCCGCCGAGGCCTCGCCTTTCTCCCACGCCTGCTGAAGTAGATTCAGGGGATCGGAGGACCGGAATACCTCGTCGATCGACAACGAAACATCACGCAGAGCCTGCTGCTGTGCGAGCTGCATTCCTGATGGAGTCCGGTAGAGGAGGAACATGCCGGCATCTTCCAATCTCAGCATTCAGTTATCAAGTTCCAGATGCCGAACAAGTGGGGAGAGATTACCTCCTCTGCCATTTTCTGGTCGTCAGGAACACGATTACTGCCATGACTGTGAGCGCGAATGCCCATCGGGTGGGGGAAGGCTCCCTGAGTTCCGGCATCGTGACTGAGGCCTCCAGAGGTCCGCGCTGGCAGAGCACAAAGCAACCATAGCGAAGGACTGCCTCTTCCAGTGCGGCATCATCGCGGGTATCGATCCCTGAGAGGTTGCGGCTCTGGGTTTCCCAGACAGCCTGCCCAATGTGATCAGTGGCGAGAGATAATTGATACATCTGCTTCATGAACCCGGGAGTCGTGTCGTCCGAGACGGGCCAGAGGCTGAGAAGAATCGCCGCGCTTCCTGCGAGGGCGAATCCGCGCCTGAGCCCGAGGACTCCATCTCCGCGAACCGATTCACCCATGCCTGAATCGCATGAGGAGAGAGTGACGAGTCGGGTCCCCGAGAGGGGGAGTTGTCTCACCTCATCCGAGAAAAGGATCCCATCCCGGTCGAAGGGAATTCTTGCTCCATGACTTCGCTCTGAGTGGGCCCTTTTAGATTCGGCAAGAACAAGGCCGCTGCGGTAAAAGTGGTCCGGTGCCTGGTCGTAATCCTGCACTTCGCTGAAGGTTGCTCTTTCCGAGGGCGGGAGAAGAAAGGCGTGGGTCGCGAGGTGAAGAACGACGGGGCTGCCGGACAAACTACGAACATCCTGTTCGCTCGAATTGGTCAGGCTGATTGAACCCGGATCGGAAGGCATGATTTTTTCCAGCAAAGCGAGCTCTCTTCGGACCCCGGGAATATCAGGGAGCGCATCAATGGTCTCAAGGACAACCGCGCTGAGTTGGTCGGATTGGTCCTCCTCTGCCTCCGCCGCCGGGTGATGGGCCTCAAATTCGGGGACTCCAAGGAGAGACCAGGCGCCTTCTCTGAGAGAGGGCGCCTTGCGTTCAACAAGGAGGTCCCGTCCGCTGGCGTAGTAAACCATTTGGCGGTATTTTTTCGCGAGCAAGAGGCCATTTCGGTCCATCAGGACTGCAAAGGAAAGGAAGTTGAGCCCTGCGTCAGGCGAGAGCCCGACGGTCTCAATTCTTTCGGGGAGGCGGGCGGCAACAGGGGACCAGAACAGATCATGGAGACGCCGGAGGGCAGAGCGCATACGGAGAGACGGCGGGTCCGGGGTGTTCTCCTTCCCGAGAAGCTGGCTTCGGTAGTGGAGGCGGCCCTTCAAGACGCCCAGCCAGATGACAAGATCCGTTTCACTTCCGAGTGGAATCCATTCTGGAGGTCCCTCGGGAAGAATCAGGACGGCTCCGTATGAGAGGTTGTCAGGACCGGTTTTGTTCAGGTCTGTGAAGCGGACGTAATCAACGAAGGCCGAGTCTGGTGAAAGGCTGGACTGGACGTCCCTCCAAAGGATTGGGGAGTTCTTCGTTGCGAGAGTGGTCGGGTGTGATCTAAGGCGCGACTCCAGAGCCGTAATCTCATCATGGACGGACGAAACCTTGTCCTGGTCTTCGTTCCGAAAGAGAAGATCGTCGAGTTCCCTCTGCTTGTCCGCGAAATCAATCCGCAAACGGGCGAGACCGGGGTCGCTTCCGGAATTCCCCTGCTCCTCGAGTAGGCTGTCGATGATCCGCGCCTTAGTCCTGAGGATAGTATTGGCAATGAATTCAGGATTGTTTCCCAGGGAGCAGGGTATCGTGAGAAGATGATTCTCTCGTAGCCAGTTGAGACGCTGGCGCTCGGTTCCGAAGGAGATGATATCATCGAAGAGTCCAAGCGCCTGCCGCGTCAGGTCCTCTGTTTTTTTCCTGAGATCACTGGTTGGGGAATCTGAATGAAAAAGATTTTCGAGATAGTTGATTTCCGCCTCTACGTAGGCCTGATGGTGAACGCCAACCGAACTGCGGTAGAGGTCGGCTGATCTGCGATAATGGTGCTGTGCTTCCGGATGATTGCGAAGTTGCTGCTGTGCGAATCCAAGATTGGTGTGATAGGGGCCGAGGGAAGGATGCTGCTTCCCCAGTAATTCCTCGGAGATCGCTAGTGCTTCCCGGAACAGATCCCGTGCCCGGGCGGGTTCCTGAGCCTCCAGTTCAAGGCTGCCGAGGTTGGAGAGATGAGATGCGAGAGTGAGGTCGTTCATGCGTGAGCGGCGCATTCCTCTGGTGAGCAGGGTCGCCTCCTTGAGATACTTGCGCGCAAGGTCAAAGGACTCGGGGCCAAGTCGCAGGAGCGAAAGGCCGATCTGCCCGGTCAGGCTCACCACGTCCGGGTGTTTTTCCCTGTCGCCGCCCACTGCAAGGGCATGCTCTCGTGCTCGCTCGAGATGCTCGGCAGCCTTGGCATAACTTCGCATTACGTAAAAGTAACGGCCGAGGCACTCATGCTGGAAGCGAAGGGCGTCACTGTTGTTTCCAGCCTGACCGAGGGTTCCATGAAAGATTCTCCCAGCCTTTTCATACCGGCCGGTAATCAGATAAATCAGGCCGAGATGGTTCTGGCTGGCCGACAGCCATGGCTCCCTCGCGGATTCTTCAAGGGTCTCATGCTGCTCGATTGCGCCAAGGAGGGACTGCTGGGCCTTCTCGTAAAGCCCGGCTTTGCCCTCTGTCCTTCCGAGTTCGTCCAGAATTCCTGCCAGGGTCTCACCTCCGAACTCTCCCTCGATGGCGAGATCGCGTGCGAGGCGCAGATGCTTGAGGGCCGGTTCAAACTGTTGGAGCCGGGCCTCCACGCTGCCGCGGCCCTGAAGCGAGAGAGCCCATGTGAGACGATTTTCCCGTGTCCCGTTCATGCGGACCTCCTCTCGCCATTGCTGCTCCAGTTCAACGAGTGCGGGGAGAGCTTCTTCAAATCTGCCAACTGCCAGAAGCTCTCCCACCTCAGGGGGTTCCTCCTCCACGGCAGGCAGCAGTGCAGGCATCAAGCCAGCGAAAATCCAGCTGAGGACTCTCATGGCTGAATTTCCTACGGATGGACAAGAATCTGGTAGAGACATCTGGCTTTTACCCCCGGGTCTATATTGACATCGAAACCGATCATGACAGCGGTTCCTTCGTCCCCCGTCTTCTGAAGATTCTGGACCTCGTTGGTGCAGTCGATCCACGTCTGCAGGTCACTGCTTCTCCGTATCGAGAGTCTGCTGCCATCTCGGAGGCGGAAGGGGAAGGTCAGCGCGGATTCCTGGTAGAGGAGGCAGGAGAGAGAGAATTCAAAGGAGGCGGAAGACTGTGAGCTTGCCACCATTGTCAGATTCTGGGTCCGAGGCATCCCGGGCGCTCTGGGATGAGATCCGAAGAAAAAATATTCCTCCTTGTCGGACCAACCGTCTCCGTCCCAATCAGTATCTGACCCATTCGGCCCCACGCCATCTGGATCGAGATCATACCAAGTGGCCCAGCTCGTATAGTCCATATAATTGAGGGCTTCCGCCGCAGCGGGGGTTGAGGGGTCCGGAACAAAGACGATTCGGTTTCCGCCTGCGATCTGGCCGCTGAGTTCAAGGGCCGTCTCAGCATCAGAGGGAGTAAGGACCGGATTCAAACTCAGATAAATGAGTGCGGCACCAGTGGCGAGGGCCGTGGACGCACTGGTCCCGGTCATGGTTGTGAGGTTTCCATTGATATCAGCCGCTTCCACGTTGAGGCCTGGTGCCGAGAGGTCTGGATCGGATCTGGTGTTAGGCACCCGGTTATTTGCAGGGTTGGTTGCTCCAACGCAGATCACACCCTTGCGTGTCACCCCGAGATCAGAAGGGGTATAATTAGCTGCTGAATCGCTACTACCGTTTCCAGCAGATACCAGAACTGTGGCGTAGACACTACTGAGGGTATAGTCGATGGCACTTTCCAGTCCGGCAGGGCTTGCCCCCGGGGTAGCCGAGCTGCTGGCAATGCAGAATGCGGCTGGGTCATACAGATGATTCACGCTCTTGTGGGTATTGGCCCTGCTGACCGCCTCGATGAGGGCGCTGATGGTGGTCGTATTGCCGTCAGGATAGATATTGTAGTTTACCACCTTGATCGGAGTTCCCTGAGCAGCCCCATAATCAGGGCCAGCGATCATACTCAACATCTCGGTTCCGTGTTCAAAAATTGTCGGATCATACCCACTCAGCGGATCGAGAGGGTCTCCGATTCCCCGGACTACGATGGACTCGCTGATCTCCAGCCCGGGATTGCCGTCGAAGAAGCCACTGGAGGTATCAATTCCTGTGTCGATCAGGTAGAGCACTGTTTGCCTGCAGGTTTCAGGGTAGCAGTAGATACCGGTTGCGGGGCCAAAGGCATTGTTCAGGGTTTGGAGGGCCCATCCTGCGGGTGCCCCACCGGCGGGATTTCCCACTTGGCCATCGGGAACGAGGACGCGGTCTAATTCCAGAGAGATTCCCGCCTGCGCCAGTTGGCCGGCCTGCTCGGTAGTGAGGTCGGCTGAAACCAGTCGAAGATTGCGATCCGGGTTGTCGATGACCCGGTAGACCTCTCCTTCAAGCTGGTTGATGGATTGCACGAGCACTTCCAGTTCCTGATCGGGGTCTGGAAGGCTCAAAAGGTAGGACTGCTGATCCTCAGGAGGGTCGAGGACCGCAAGGTAGGCCTTGCGATCGACTGATGGAGCCACGGGCCTCAGGCCGAACAGCTCGCCGGTGGTCCCCACTACTCCGCCCACAAGAATCTGGAGATCCCGTCCTGGAGCGGCCACGTCAAAACCGGCGGCATTGGCGTCACCGTCCGAGTCAAGGAAGCGCATGGGAATGCCAAGGCTGTCAACGACCACAACTGCGGCGTCTTCTCTGCCTTGCTGGATCACACCCCTGAAGCTGAAGGAGCCGGTGAATCCGATGGCCACGTAGGTATTACCCGCATAGTCGATATCGAGATTGTAGGTTTCCATGACTCCTCTCTGCTCGGTGGAGACTCCAAGCAGGCGATCGTTGAGAAGCTTGCCATCGTTGGGATCAAGAAAGAGAAGGTAACCGTGGCGTGAGGGCAGGGAGGGCGCATCTTGGACAAATACGCCGCCGCTGGAGAGGTCAAAGCCGTCCGATGAAACCGCGACCCGCAGTATTCCCCGGGGGCCAACGCCGATTCCGCCTGTCCGTTCCTGCCCGGGGAAGGGAGTGTCATTGGAAGTGATTTCGGTATTCCACAACCGGTTTCCTGCTTCCTTGCCAAGTTGAATCACAAACACGTCCTGATCGTTGTCCGCCTGCGAGGTGGTTCCCTGGACGTATACAAAAGGCTGAGACCGGTCATTTCCTGCTGCGATGTGTTCCGCCTGCAGAGTATTGGCAGGCTGAGGAACATTCCATATTTGCTGGAAGCCGGGGCTGTAGCGCCTGGCGAGAACACCGGGACCGGTCACGAAGATGGCGCCCTCGTTGTCAATCGCAATACTGCGTATCTCCATACCCGGGACGCTTCTGGCGGCGAGCCATTCTCCTGTTGGATCCGCGAGGGCAAGGAAACTGGTCCGGCCGTTTCCGGTCAGGCTAATAGGTTGCTGCTGGTTCCGTTCGAGGGACGCCGTGTTGAAAAAGGTTCCTCCGACCACCAATCTTCCATCAGGCCGGATGGCGACGTCATTGATGATGGCATCGCCGCCTGCGCAGTCGACGGTGAGAAGCCATGCGGTTTCCCAGATCTTGGTATCCGTGTCCTGCTCAATCGCGACGATGATTCCGTCCTCCGCATTCCGGCTCACCACCGTTCGGGCATCAGTTCCAATCCGGAATTGCCGACTGTATGAGCCCGCGGCAAAGGCACGGGCGGCTACGTCCCGTCCGAGGGCGGGAAGGGCTTCCACGGAACGAAAGGTTGCAGCCCCGTCCGCGAGGCTTCGGATCGCAGCCTGATAGCGAATGAGTTGCCCGTAGGCGCAACTACTCGTGAACACGACAAGGGTCATGGCCGTCATGAAGGTGCGGCGGAGAGCGGCAATCATCTGGTGTGATGGTTCCAACCGGAGTGGAAATTGCTGACTTTCAAAAAAGGTGGAATCAGACGAACTTTTCAGGGTGAGCAGGATCAGATAATGGTTTTCACGCCACAAAGTAAAGGACAGTGCATCAGGTCATGGGTTTTCAGGGGCTGCGGCGGCGGCCTGCACCGAACGAAGGAACTAGTCTGCGATCCTTCCGGATGGAAAGGACTTTCCAATCAGCGACGCCGAACGCAGGATCCAGCGGTTGGACTTTCCTAATGAGTAAAGCCGTTGCCATCTCAGTCTCCCTGTTCCATCTGGCTACGGGGGGCCTCATCGCACAGGACGAGAGTGAATGGACTCCTCGTGTATTGGAGAAGGAAACAGAGGGGCGCCTTCCTTTCGGTGAGCGTGAGCCGATGGCTGGGGCGGACCTTGATGACTCGATGGTTCTGGTTCCCAAGCTCGCGGGGATCAAGCTGACTGGCTCTGGGAGTGGCGCCCGTGTGAAGGATGAGCCTTCCGGACGGCCGGGAAGGATTGAGGCCGTGGGCCTCACGGTCGACTACGCTGGTCTCATGGAGGCGCTGGGTCCCTTTCTGGGGGCTCCGCTGACAGAGCGTGGCCTCGACCGACTGATCGAAACGGTTCTTCGCTACTATGAGAGTGAGGATCGACCGGTAACTGATATTGTCGCGCCAGAGCAGGATTTAGCCGATGGAAAGATCGAGTTGGTCATCATCGACGGAGTGGTGGGATCGGTGGCAATGCAGTCAGGTGGAATTTTTAACGATGAACTTCTTTCCGGCGCGATCCATCTCCAGCGCGGAGAGATTCTTCTGTCGAGTGAGCTGCAGAAGCACCTCGACTGGTTCAACCGAAACCCGTTTCGTCCCGCGGCCCTTTATGCGGCACCCGGACAGGCTGAGGGAGAGGCGGACCTTGTGTTCGCCCTGAGTGAGCGGCGACCGTGGCGGATGTATGCCGGTTACGAGAACAGTGGTGCGGAGGTTGCCGGGGAGCATCGGTTTCTCACTGGCTTTAACTGGGGTAACGCACTCGGACGTGATATGCTCCTCAGCTATCAGTTTACCTCCGCCGAATCCCCGGGAGAGCTCAGCGCGCACGCCCTCAGCATGGAGATCCCATTCCACTCCCGGCACCAGTTTCTTCGCTTCAATGGGAGCTGGGCGGATATTTTGACGGAGGGATACCTTGCCGGCATTCTCCTCGAGTCCTCGGGTTCCAGTTGGCAGCTTGGAGCCTCCTATGGATTCCAGTGGAACCGCTGGCTGGATTTCCGGCAGGAGGCAAGTATCGGCGTTGAGTTCAAATCATCCGACAATTTTCTGGTTTATGGAGGGATTCTGGGAGGATCGGGTGCCGGGGTCGAAGTGGTTCAATTGCGGGCTGATTACCGTGCCACCCGGCAATTTAAACAAAGGGGCAGCCTCGCCGTGAGCGCCGCCGTGGTTGGGAGTCCCGGTCGATTGTCAGCGGAAAATTCCAGTGAGAACTTCAGGCAATTTCGCCCCGGTGCCGAGGCAAGCTATCTTTATGGGCGGGCGCGGGCGGCATGGACCCGGCGACTCCCCGGGGCGTGGGCCCTGTGGGCCAGGGGAAAATTCCAGGTAGCTACCGGTGCTCTTCTGCCCACGGAACAGCTCGCCATCGGGGGCCACGCCTCAGTGCGCGGGTTCGGGGAACGGGAGTATCTGGCCGATCAGGGCTATCTATTGTCCGCTGAGATTCGGGCTCCCGCGATGCGCCTTCCGGTTGGTGGAGAGGTTCAGTTTCTCGGGTTTCTTGACCACGGTCGTGGATGGCGGGACGAGACGGGACAGGGAGGAAGCGGAGAAAGGGAAGTCCTCTCCAGTGTGGGTGCCGGCCTGCGGCTGCAACTGGGCAAACATCTTAAACTGCGGGCCGATCTCGGGGCTCCGCTCGCTGGAGGTGGTGGCTCGAGGGCCCACCTTGGGTTGACCGGGTCCTTTTAAGGGAGGGCGGGCCTGATTATTCCCGTTGTCAACAGGCCTTTCGCTCAGTAGGGTCCGCCCCCCGCTCGCAATTACGATTGCACATCAGGACAGGTGCCGGAGTGGTCGAACGGGCACGCCTGGAAAGCGTGTGTACCGGAAACGGTACCGTGGGTTCGAATCCCACCCTGTCCGCCACCTCCTTCACCGCGAACGCTCGGTCGGACTCGCAATCTGCCTCACGCTGTCCGCATCTTCTGCCAGCGGGGATTCTCCATAATTCTTGCGTAGAGGCGCTGGACCACGAAGAGCGAGATGAGAACCAGTGGTAGTGCGGCGGCGAAGGCGATAGCATAGCCACCGACGGCTGCCAGCAGGTAACTTACGGTCGTGCCTGCCATCATGGCGAATACCCCGATACAATCCATGAAAGTATAGTCAGTGCCACCGTGTCTCCGGCGACTCCAGTCCATCATGAGTGAGAAGAGAGCGACGGCGGTCATCCCGGAAACGAAGTGGTCGACGAGGACTGCAGGCAGCGCTGTGGTGATGGAGACAGCACCATCCTGACTGGCCAGTAGGAGATATCCCCCTGCCGACAGGGCTTGGAGAGCGCCGAACCAGAGCAGGGAGCGAAGCCGGCCGATTCGATTTACCAGTAGCCCTGCGGTCAAGGCTCCAGCCAGCGCGGAAACAGGAGCGAACACTCCGAGTAGGAGCCCGATATCTCCGAGGCTCATGCCCCAGTCCTTGAACATGGCAGGCAGGACTGACCGGATGAATCCCTCGAGCATCCGGAAGGCTGCGATCATGAGGAGAATCCTGATGATCATGGGTTGCCTAAGGAATGTGAGAATCCCCCCGCCATCCTCTCTGGACTCCCGGTCAGGATCGAGGTTTCGCGACCGAAAGACAGGAATCGTGGCGAGGATCGTGATAAACGCCATTGCGATCAGGAGGACATTCCATCCAAGGGAACTCATCAGGACCAGGATCAGGCCACCGCCAATGACGTAGCCAGCCCAGAACGTACCTACCTGGATCGCATTTCCCAGTCCACGCTCGCTTTCGTCAAGCAGCTGGACCGCCTGTCCGTCTGTTGCAACGTCTTGGAGGGAGCTGAAGATGTTGATGAGCGCGACGGCGAGGACAAAGAGTGCGACCGGGCCTCCAAGTTGCCAGTTTGACACAGCCACCATGACACCGGCGGTCAGGATCTGCAGGGGAACAATCCAGGAGCGGTATTTTCCGTAATTTTTCGAATGGAACTTCTCGACGAAAATCGACCAGATGAACTTCAACATCCAGGGGATGTAGAGGGCCGGAAACCATAGGGCGATTTGCTCAAGGGAGATCCCGCTTTCCCGGAATACAACCGGAGCCGTATGTCTGAAGAAGCCGTTGGGAATTCCCTGGGAGAGATAGAGCCCCCCGATCAGGAAGAGCTTTGAAGTCGTGGACTGGGACATTCAAAGTCTGCGATGGTCCTTGGCGCTGACAGGAAGCCGCTCACATGGAGCGGCCCTCGTCCGCGGCCCACTTGATCAGGCGCCCATCCCTGAAAAAAAAGGTCACATTCCGGGTGATGATCCCTACCGAGGAAATCCCCCGGTAGTCAGTTTCACTGAAGGTGTAGACCTCCTGCGAGGCATCGCCTCCGGAGAGTTTCATGGAGGGGAAGATTGCTTTGACCTCTGTCACGCTCATACCGGTCTTGACCTGTTCAAGCTTGAGATTGTGCTCGTGATCCATGGGCTTGAAGCCGCAGCCAGTCAGGGTAAGACCAAGGCAAAGAAGAAATGATTGGAGGAGAAGGGAAGATATTTTCATGCTGCGGCTATATGATCAGGATGAGGGAGATCGCATTAGTTACCGATCCCAGTGGGTGAGCTCTCCATTTTGGAAGTAAAAGGACATCTGCCTCATTTCCGGAAGTTCCTCCGCCCGTATTCCAAGAATGCTGGGGGTCTTTTCCTGAAAGGTTTGATAAAGGCCGGCGGTGTCCCTGAGTACATAACTTTCCCTGTTTCCAGAGGAAGCTCCCTGTTTCCGGATCGGGAGAAGGCTTTGCACTTCCGCCGGTGACATTCCCGGGCGGAGCTGGGCGAGCTTCTTCGAATACTTCTGCTGGATCGTGGGGTGGCTGGTGGTGCTACTGCAGGACGTCAAGAGGGCTGCCAGGAAGCATAGCGCTGTGACCGGAAGATTCGTATTCATAGTCCAGGGATCGTGGAGCCGTAGCTGAGACTTCAGCTGTTTCCGAATGAACAGAAGCAGATTTGAGCCCCTTGCCAAGCCATGATTTGGAGGAGTTGAGGGCTCTTGCGGAAAGCGGTATGCGAAGGCCGCCCCTTCCGCTTAGAGGCTCTCCACCAGAATCGACTGGGAAACTTGGCGGCCTGTTTCGGAGTCAGTGAGGATGATCTCGTGCTGACCTGGTGTCAGGTCGGCCGTTGTGCCGTTGATATGGAGGGTCGGGCTTGACCATCTTGCGCCCTTTGGAAGATTACTGACGAGCGACAGGAAGCGGCCGCCGCTCGGCAGCTCAGGGTCAAGGAGGTAGGTAGCAGTCTCCATGGGTGAGATGATACGCGGGGTCAGGTCGTCCGGACGTTTCGGGGCGATAGCGAGATCGTCGGTTCGGTGGTTATCGGCACTGAAGAACCACTCGAGATACCTTTCATCAATGAGTGCGCGGTTCTGGTTGTCGTAGTCGGCTGGTTGGACTGGTTCAGGAAGCTTGTCGGAGAGACATAGTTCGGTCGCAGTGAAGGGGTGCCCGTCACGAGGCTTTGAGAGAAAGCGGTGCCCGGTTCGGGTGTCGATGGTGATTCCAGCAAGACCGTCTGGGCGTTTCAGCCACTTGGGAGTCCGGTTCTCGTGCAACGCAAGCATCGTTTGCCTGAAAATGGGGCCGGCTCCACTCACGCCGGAGACCCCGCGCATGGGGCTGTTATCGAAGTTTCCGACCCAGACCCCAACCGTGAAGTCGCCCGTAAATCCGATGCACCAGTTGTCACGGAAGTCGGAGGAGGTGCCCGTCTTGACCGCTACCCTGAAGGGGAGGCGCAGTGGGGAGTGCGGCCCGAAGGCCGCCAAGCGCGCAGCGTTGTCGCTCAGGATATCCGATATCATGTAACAGTGTGTGGGTGCGGCAATCTGGTTGATCTGGCTATCATGGCGGGATGCCTCCTCGTCAAGGATCAGACGGGCACTCTTGAAGGTGCCCAGTCGCGCGAGAGTCGCGTAGGCGTTCGTGAGTTCAAGGAGAGAGACCTCAGCGTTTCCTATGGTGAGCCCCAGCCCGTAGGATGTCGCTGGTCTGTCGAGAGTCTGGATGCCGACCCGGCCCAGGAGGGTGTGGAGGGGGGCCGGTCCCCCAATGGTATTCAGGGTGCGCATCGCAGCAACATTGAGTGAATTCGCGAGGGCGTATCTGATGGTCACGGGGCCATGGAATGCCCGGTCGTAGTTGACGGGGAGGTCAAGCCCTTCCTCGGTCCGATATGGGGTTGGAATGTCTGCTACAATACTGCCCGGGAATAATTCTCCTCTCTGGAGAGCAAGAAGATAGGTAAAGGGTTTCAGGGTTGATCCCGCAGACCGGGGGGAACGGGTGCCGTCGACCTGGCCCGCCCTCGGGTCATGAAAATCGCCGGAGCCGACAAGGGAGAGAACTTCGCCCGAGGTGTTGTCGATGACCACTACCGCCGCATGGCGGGCGTTCGATCTCCTAAGCCTCCTGCGTTCCTCCCTGACAATGGCCAGGACCTTTCTCTGCAGGAGAGCATCGAGAGTCGTATCTACGGAGCTTCGGTGGGATCGAAGGGAGGAGACGAGGTGGGGGGCGAGCTGGCCCGAAGGCGTTGAACCGAGGTGGAGAGGCTCATCCATTGCTACGCTGATGCGGTCGGAGTCGTAGTTCCGCTCGGTCAGCAGCCGTTGCAGGATCCATGCTCGCCGTTGCAGAGCAGATTGCGGGTTGCGGAGAGGATCGTGGAGGGTTGGTGACTGGGGCAGTCCGGCAAGGAGGCTGCACTCCCCGAGGGAGAGGTCGCTGAGAGGTTTGCTGAGGTAGAATCGCGCGGCTTCCCGGCATCCCTGGCGATGATTGCCGTAATCCAGGCGATTCAGGTAGGCGGTGAGGATCTCTTCCTTTGACCAGCGATACTCGAGGTGTCTGGCGGTGAGTGCTTCCCGGATCTTGGTGAAAAGGTTGCGCTTGCCCGGGGGAGAGGAAATTTTGACCAGTTGCTGGGTAATTGTAGATGCGCCAGAAACGACACGCTTCTCCAGAACGAGTTCTTTGGTGGCCCGTGCCACGGCGAGGTAGTCTATCCCTCCGTGGCTGAAGAAGCGCTTGTCCTCGGCAACCAGCGTCGCGTCAACGAGGGCTGGAGGAACATCGGAGAGGGAAATGGGTTCGTGGCGGAAGTAGTCCGGCCGTGCCAGGTTGTCGAGAACGAGACCGTTGCGGTCGCTGATGACAAAAGATGGAGGCGGATCGGAACTGAGTTGCGGTGGCAGCTGGAAGGCGAAGGGCAGGAGGCTCCACCCCGATATCGTGAGCACGCAGACGACGACGAACCGACGCCACCGGCCGGTTGGCAGGATGCGGCAGAGCCATCTCCGGGGACCTGATATCATAGCGGTTCTACCACGTTAGTGGTTGGCGGTTTTGAGAGGGTTGGGCGTGATAAATTTGTGACTCGCTGAGAGAGCAAAGAACTCGGGTTCATACATGGCCTCCACCTTGGCAGGGGGAGCCAGAGCCGACCCTGCCGAGGTAACACGAGCCTGATACGAAAGGGTATAGCTTCCTGAGGTTGGGAGATAGTTCATGAAAAAGAGGACCCGGTCATCCCGGAATTCCTGGTGCGAGATGTTCCATTTCCTCTCGCCCTTCAGTCTCCCGGCCTGACTTGCAAAATCAGTATTCACCGCCTCGAAGATGGAGGGGAGGGGATCGTCGATGACAAGGTAACGCGTGCCGTCCCGGGGCATGGAGACCTCCAGCTGAACCTCGATGAGGTCTCCTGTTCTGGGTTGCGCGAGGGCCTCCCGCGTTCCATTGGCAAGGATGCGGAAGTAGCTACGGGTAATCTGCAGTCCGTTGGAGGAAACCGGCTTCTGGGGTGCCAGCTCCGGCTTGGAGGAGAGTTTGACCCTCGCGAATCCCCCGGTCGAGGTCGTCGCTGTTGCGGTCAGTCCCTGATGAAGCGGAAGCCGAAGCCTCCTCGAGGGCATTTCATCATCGAGGGTGAAACGCTGGAGCTCGCCATCGGTCTCAATGGTGATCACGGGAGGCGCTGTTGAAGATTCTGCAAGACGTGCATATTCACCGAGCGCGAAGACAGTCCATGCGTTGCCCCATGTCGTGCTCCAGTGGCCTGATCTTTTTCCACGTTCAGCCATGATTTTTTCGAGCGACAGGGTGCAGTCGGGTGATTCCGGATCGATATTCAGAAGGGCCAGAAGCCTCTCTGCCGCTGCTGGGCGGTAGCTCATGAAATAGCTTCCGGCATCCGGTTGCCTTACCTCGAGAGCAAGGATGTTACGGGCGCGGCTCATGGCATCGTCCCCCCCGGATTTTGCAACCGCAAGAGAGAGGAAGTTAAGGGAGGTGGGAGTGAGTTGCTCGGGGGTCTCAAGGAGCTTGTTCTGGTAGGAGACCTCAGGCCAGCCCCCGAGTGCGAGGGTGTAGCAGGACCGGCACGCTGTTTCGACGGTCTGCCAGTCCCTCGAGCTTACAGCGCCCCTTAATTCACCGGTGAGGTAGCGGCGTAACCCTTCCAGCGCGCTCTCCGGGACCTCCGCCCCTGCCTCGCGGCAGAGGAGAAGAGCCATGCCTCCATAGGCAGATCCCCATGATTCCGAGGCCTTGCCTCCCGGCCAGTAAGCGAGCCCGCCATCGTCACATTGCATGGAGAGGAGCCGGTTAACACCGGCTTGAATGTTCTGGCGGATTTCGCCCTCTTTCTTTCCACGAAAGGCGGGGGTCTTTTCCCGCAGGTTCAAGGCTGCTATCCACGGAATCGTGCTTGAGGTGGTCTGTTCGACGCAGCCATAGGGATAATCGAGGAGGAACTCCAGGGCTTCACCCGCCTCAAGGAGCATGGAGCGCCCAAACTCGAATTCAATTGCACCCCGGCCTTCAAGAAGGTTGTCGGACAGCCCATTCAGCAGGTCATGCTGCTTACCCGGGTCCTCGAATTTGATGAACTGCGTTTCCTTCAGGAGCGGCACCGGGTATTCGATTGAGAAGGTGCTGATGACCGCGTCGGAAAATTCCCGCCTCCGCTTTTCATCGAGGTCCTGTCCTGCAAGGGAGCGCGGGATAGCTGTCCATTGCCACTCAGCCTCTCCGGTCGCGATGAAGGTGAGATCGAACGTCGCGGTAGCGTTGCCTCCGGCCGGAATGGTGATGGACTTTGTCTCCGTCTTGTCATCGTGCTCGGCGAACCTGCTACCACTTCCGACCGCCAGGGAGATATCCCACGTGCCGGTGTGGTTCGTGGAGTTCTGAATGAGGACGGAGGGTTGCAGGCGATCGCCCTGATGAGCGAATCTTGGGGTAGCCGGCTCCAGCATCAGGGGCTTTTGTACCATGAGACTGGAGACAGCCCGGCCAAAGTGCGCCGCCCCGTTGTGAGCAAGGGCGATGACCCGGTAACGGGTAAGAGTATCTGGCGCGGTGAATTGCACCTTGAATCGTCCCTCTTCATCTGCCGTCAGGGCAGGTATCCAGACAGCACAGGGATTGAAGTCCCTGCGTGGTCCCTTTCCTTCGAAGTATTCCATGAGGTCTCCTCCTCCACCGATAAAGAAACCCTTGTTGAAGGAATGTCGCTGCCCAGGATTTTCGGAGAGGATTTTGCCAAGGGATGTCCCGGCCTCGGTGCGGAGACTGCGAGGAGAGTAAAAATGGGCCACGGGGTCCGGATTGATGTAACCAGCAACCGCGAGGGTTCCCTCGTCTTCGGCGTATAGGGTGACTTCAGCGCCTCCAACCGGATCTCCCGTATGATTACTGATACGTCCCTCGATCGTGATCTCCTCTCCCGGACGGTGGTAGTCTCCGAGCGCCTTGAGACCGATGTCGAGGCGTTCCCGGACGACCTCAACAGCCAGTTCACAGTAGCCGAGACGAAGGATGGGTTCCTTGTGTTCCCGGAGGTTGTCTTTCGCACCCTTGATGACGAGGACGGAGACGAAGGTATTTGGAGCATCCTCGTGAGTGAGGGGTACCTCCACCACCGGGTTCTTGGCAGTAAGCTCCGTGATCACGTGCCGGTAGACACCTTCCCTCTCCAGGGTGACGAGGGCAGTACCTTCAATGGGCGATTGGACAAGGATACGAGCGGTCTCCCCCGGCTGGTAGAGCTTCTTCTCAGGGATGAGCTTGATGAGCATTCCGTTCTCATAAGCCCATGGATATTCCTTTGAACCGTATACCTGCTGGGTGACCGCAGTGCGGAGAGGACGCCCCCCGGGATCTGTGCCCGAGAGCGTAAGAATATAGCGCCCTGCCAGCTTGGGTTTGAAAGGAAGGATGGTCCCGACTTGTTCCCCGGGGATGACATGGAAAGGCTGGTCTTTGATCACCGTTTCGATCCGCCTCTCGTTGCGCACCCCAATCGTTCCGCTGGCGGTGCGGGTCTTGACCTGTTCGTGGACTTCCCGGTCGACCTGGAGAACGAGTTCGACCGGGTCGCCGGTGATTAAATTTCCCTCGGAGTCTACGATGATGGCCCGCAGGTTGACGGCATCCCCGACCCGTACCAGCTTGTCGAGCCGGGAAACGCCGACGTAGTAATCGGAACTGTGAACGGTGGTCGATGCCTCGACGGAAAGGGTCTGATTACGTAAGTCGCGGACTTCGCTGGTAACGCTCACCGTCCGTGGGGAAGGAAATTCGATTTCCTCAAGGTCGAAGGTCAGTAATGCTTCGCCTTCCTCACTGAGATTCGCTTTGCCATCCTTGGTTCCGAAGGAGCGACGGTAGGAGCTTTCGCCGTAACCGAAGTAGTGTGACCAGTAGTAGGGGTCGTAGGAGCGGTGGTCACAGAAAAGAAAGTCGCGGAAGCGTTCCGGATAGAAGCCAGTCTCCCTGCTGCGGTAAAACCATGCCACTTCCCCCCCGGAGACTGGTTGTCCCTGAAAGTAGCTCGCCCGGAGTGACAGGCGGGTCGTATCAGCATCGACGGGCTCGATGAAGCGAGCCTCTGTTTCGAAAGCGTTCCTGCGAAATTCCTGAACCGCTATCGTATGCACGAACTGGGCGCTGCTGAGGTGGGCGCTGCGGTCATACCAGCTCTCGATCGCCTCTGCTGCTGCAACCTCCTCGGGCCAGAGAAGTTCGATCCTGAATGATCCTACCGTCTCTGCTGGGAGGGTGAAGCTGTGGTGGAAGCTGCCCCGGTCGGAGAGAGTGATGTCCCTCTGCTCAAGGATGCGCTCTGAGGAATCAAGGATCTTGAGTTGGGCCTCTCTATTTTCTTCATGGACGCTGAGGTTCTTCTCGATCCTGCGAACAAGTCCCTTGAGGTGAACCTCCTCCCCGGGCCGGTAAAGAGTTCGATCAGTGAAGATCAAGGCTGTTCGTTTATTCGGAAGTGCCGGATCCCACTCGACGTTCACGGGAAAGCGCCACATCGAAACGGTGGGAAGGCTGCTGTCGAAATCGATGATAAAGCGGTCCTGACCTAGGGATGCCCTGAGGTGGCGCTGTTTGGATGTCCGGGGAAGGAGGGCGACCCCTGAATCGTTGGTCTGCGTCGATTGCAGGGGTGCGGCATCTTCTCCGAAGACATCAAGCGTAACGTTGGCGAGAGGAGCGCCTGTTTCGCAGGAGTAGGCGTAAATGAAGGCCGCATCCTTATTGATTTTCCACGCCAGCCCGATATCGGTGACCTGAATGTAGGCCTGCGTAGACTTCGGCCGGTCGTAGGGGCTGTGCATTCCGTTCTTGGGATCGCCATCGATCGACAGAAAAAGCAGTCCCGGGGCATTGTCTCCTCCCAGAATGTCGTCCCAGCTGATCTCGATGGGAGCGGTAATGTTGTGTGCGTTGTTAAGCTCAACAGATTTGTCGTAGATCGTCTCGCCTGCGACCAGCGACCAAGGAAGAGCATGGCGCTGCTTGATACGCGTTCTCCCCGGGCCGTCTCCGCTGTAGTGGCGATAGCCCTGAAGAGCTCTGACGGCATCCCTGCCGGTCAGGCGCTTGGCCCGAATCCGGGCGCTTGCCATGTTGACCGTTCTGATGCTGTAGGTTCGGCTTCCAGTTGCCAGCTGGGCGGCGGCGTAGCTCGGGGCAGCGAGAATGGGAGAAAGATGCAGGAAGTGAACTTCCTTGCTGATTGACTGCGGCATCACTAATCCATCGGCGGCGGTCATCCCCTGTTTGACGGTGACCGTCCATTTGGTTTGCCGCTCAAAGTCTCCCCGGATTGAGATCAAGGATGGCCCTAACTCAAGGGACATGTCGGCAGGAGTTGGTTCCACCGTGATGAATCCGGCGAGGGTCGCGGGGGTGATGTCCTCCGGAAGTTTCTTTGAAAGACCGATGCTGATGTAGGGTTCGGCGTCGAGCCGCGTGATGGCTCGGATGGAGGAGACCTCGAATTTACTAACGGATCCGATCAGGCGGACAATGATGCTTGTGGTCGAGGCGGTAGCGGCACGGTTCTTCACCCCATCGCCGACCACCAGCTTCCAGTCCTCGCCGACGGGAAGGGGATGCGCGGGTGAGATTGCGAGTGCGGTTGAGATCTCGGTTGCGGGATCAATACTGGCAGGATTTGGAGATTTCCATGACTGGAAATACTGCTTCCACCCGGGGCCGAGGGCGTTACTGTTTCCGAGGTCGCGATAAAGCCCCTGACGGATGTTGGCTTCCACTTTTTGCCCCCCTTTTGCGATAAAGTAGACAGGTTGTGTGACCGCTGAGTAATCAATCTCATCATTGAACCTCAGGAAGCAGAGAGGTTGTCGGAGGTCACCTCTCCAGTAATTCACCACAGGCTGAAAGGGCGCTGTCAGAAGAGGTAGGAAGCTTGTTTCCGGGATATCCGTTCCATCAAGATGCTTCAGTCCGGCTACCAGAGAAAACTGATATTTCGTGGCCATCGAGGGGACACCCCCGCGCTCGAAGCTGGCGACATTGGGAGAAACCCAGGTCAGGGTGCCCGCCAGAGGAGGCTCTATTCGCAGCAGTGAATTCGGAACAGATGATCCAACCTGGTCCTCGCTGACTACCGCCTTATCGAAAACCAGCCTCAAAGTGGTGGAGGGGGTAAGTTGAGGGCTACTTGTGCGGAGGAGCGGCTTTGCCGGAAGCAGGAGGCTGCTCATCGTCAAAGAGGCGATTAGGAAAAACAGTGTCTTCATGAGGGTCCCGGAGATCTTCGGAATATCCGTTAGCTGTAGCATCTCATTGGGCGGGGGGGGAGATTGCTTTTCAGCCCCCGGACAAGATGCTGTTTTTCTAGCTTTTAAGGCGGCGGGTCGCTTGGGTGAAGCAAAATCGATGCTGTCGAGGACGAAGGATCCCTTCCCCTTCTCAAGGTGCCCGGAGGATACGGGGTGCTTCCGCGGTTTTGGGAAGACCATTCCTGTCTTCATTGGAGGGTGCCTCAGTGATTCATCTGGCGAAGGGATAGGAGATGGTCTGTCAGCATTTCAGCCTCCCTCTCGATGGTGTAGCAGGAGAGTATCCTTTCCCTGCCCGAGCACCCCATTTTCTCTGCCAGGTCTTGGTCCTTGAGGAGCTTGGATAGGGCGATACTGACCTCCTTGGCCTCTCCGGTGGGACAGACGAATCCATCCGTTCCATGCCGGACAATATCCTTCCACGCCCCGGCTTCGCTGGTCACGACGGGGACTCCGCTGGCCATGGCCTCCAGGACTGTCAGGCCAAAGCCCTCGGATCGGCTGAGGGCAGTGACCACCGACATGGCGCGAATGAGAGCTGGGATTTTTTTATAGGGTTGTTTGCCGAGAAAGAGCACCCGGTCTTCGAGGCCCGCGTTCCTCAGGGTCCCCTGCAGTTTTCGGCGGAAAGAATCATCCTTCGGAAGGCACTCCCCGACGACTACCACAGTAACTTCCTCTAATTGCCGCAGGACGGGGATCATGGACTCGATCAGAATGTCCACTCCCTTGGAGAGCCGGACCCGTCCAAAGATTCCGACCGCCTGCTTCGCGGCTATTCCGAGGGCCTGAAGTTGCTGCTCCTTGGACTCTTTCGAAGGTGTGTAGCGGCTGGTGTCAACTCCATGCGGGATCAGTTTGTCTGCCTCGCGGTGAATCCTCAGATAGGCCGCCGCGGGCTCACAGGTGGTAATCACACTGTCCATCCGGGACATCAGCCATCGTGAAAAACCGGTGTGCTGCCGTTGGGCAGTGGAGGTAAAGAGGATCTTCATCTCAGCACCTGTCAGGAATCTCAGGATCAAGGCCTGAATCATTTCATCGTTTCTTCGAGCGTGAAAGACCGGCGCGCTCTTCCGGTGTCGCCAAAGATAGCAGAGAGTCCTCGCCCAGCCCCACACGGGCACGGTGATCTCAGGGCGTCCCCGACCAAACACAACTACCGAAGCGAGGTCTTGCTGCCGGGAGAGAACCTGGAGGAAGGTAGAGGTTACCCCGGAAAACCGTTTGCTTGAGTTACCCAGAATCAGTTCGATCATGGTGGTGGTCGGTCAGGCTGTTCCTGCCGTGGAGTCCGGGATGGGAGCTCTGCGTAAGCGCGCTACGTTGCGGTGGTCTAGCGACATTCAGGAAATCGGAGTGGTTGTGAAATCGCAGGAAGGTTCAGTTCGAACATAGGCAGGATCATGGGAATGTAGAGGGCATATTCAATAACCGGGGGAGGCCACGTCCTCGTGGTCCAGGACCAGACAACCATTTCGATGACGCGAAATTCCATCTGGGAACACTCGGTAGCAACCAGCTTCTGAGAATTTTGGTGCGCTTTTGCCTCTTCACACTACAAGGAAAGAAAGCCCCCTTTGATTTTGGACCGATGACGCCCCGGATATGCCTCTTTCTTGTCCTTGTCCTTGTCGTTTTCGGGTTCTCGTTAGAGTCGTCTGGTGAATCGAGCACTCCTGTTTTTAACAAGGGTCCTGATTCCGAGCGTCAGGAAGTGGTTCCCCGCGGGAAACTTACCCGCCATGAGTGGAGGAGCGATCTCCTGGAGGCCACCTTGCGGCAGTGGTATCTTTACGTTCCCGCGGAGTATGACGGGAGGAAACCAGCGGCCGTGATGGTCTTTCAAGATGGCCATGCCTACGTGGATGAGGGTGGTGATATCCGGGTGCCAATTGTGTTTGATAACCTGATCCACCGGGGCGAAATGCCAGTGACAATCGGAATTTTTCTTAACCCGGGTCTCTTCACCGACAAAATTGAGGGAAGGCAGGGCTGGAAAGCACCCCCGGGTGTGAGGAGAAACCGAAGCGTGGAATACGATTCTCTCACCGATGATTACGTCACCTTCCTGGAGAAGGAAATACTCCCGGAGGTCGGCAAGGAGCATGAACTCACGGCGGACCCGTCCATGCGGGCAATCTGCGGTATGAGCTCTGGTGGTATTTGTGCCTTTACCGCGGCCTGGGAGCGCCCCGACCTTTTCCGGAAGGTTGTAAGTCATATTGGTAGTTTTACCAATATCCGGGGGGGGCACGTCTACCCCGCCCTGATCAGAAAAACGGTGAACAAGCCCCTGCGGGTGTTCCTGCAGGGAGGGTCCAACGACTTGGACAATTCTCACGGTAACTGGTGGCTCGGCAATCTGCAGATGGAGAGGGCCCTGCAGTTCAAGAAGTATGACCTCAGGACTGTCTGGGGCGAGGGCGGTCACAGCGGCAAGCACGGTGGAGCGATTTTTCCTGCCACCATGCAATGGCTCTGGCGCGAATGGAAAAAGGGGAGGTAGGTCACGTCCCGCGATTTTGCATTCTGAAAGATCCATGTTTGGCAAGAGGCCCAATCTCGACACGTGTTACCCGCTCCGGCAGGGAGTCCGTTTTGTTCATCGCAATCCGAACCTGTTCAACATCGGAGATTTTCTCTGTTCTCCCCGGCACTATTTCACATTTTCAGGAGCCCCTGAGGGAGCCACGGTTGTTGGTGGTGGAATCTTTGATCCAAGGAAGAAGATCATCAGTAAATTTGACCTCAATCCCGGGTTGTGCGCGATCTGGGGTGCAGGGTTTGCCCAGGGGACTGGAGAAAGGGAAACCGTTGTCTCTGATCTTCCCTTCCGGGCGTGGAGCTATCGGGACATCAGGTATGTTCCAGACCACAAATTTGTTCCCTGTGTAAGCTGCTTCCACCCGGTGAGCTGTAGTGCCCCGGGGGGAGGAGGGACGCTGGTATTCCTCAATGATGATCCGAAGGTGACCCCTCATGCATGCCGTTCCTCTGTTGAGAAAACCTGTCGGGACCACGGCTGGCATCTCGCGTGGAACTCCTCAGCGGAGACAGGAGTGCTCCGGGCTTTCAGGGAGGCTCGGCAGGTAATTACCAACTCCTTCCATGGGGCCTACTGGGGTCTGCTTTCGGGGCGGTCAGTCAAGGTCCTGTCCCACAGCATGAAGTTTGTCAGTCTGTTCGCTGGGATGGGCATTGAAGGGGCCTCGCTGGTGCATGAGTATGGAAAGCGTGATGGAGAGGGACTGCTACGAAATCTTCAGCACTCTCCAGATCAGGATTTTGTCCTCCTGGAGGATGCGCCCGGCATGCGGGAAAAATTTCAGGCGAGGAATCTCGCATTCGCCGAAGAACTGGTCAGTTGCGGGCTCTTCGGTAAGGTGGCTCGGGTGAGTGAAGATGGATAAAAGACAAAAGTTGCGGCTGGCGCAATTCATCTACAGGGTCCTGAGGCCGAGTCGTCGGCATATGGCTCGGAGATTTCCGCACCTCGCGGCCTCTCGGCATGAGGGTTGTTGGGAAATTCGCTGGAGGGGGAGGAAGATCGTAACTTCCAATGCCTGGTCCGGGCTGGATCGAATTGACGATGCCTTCGTGGTGGGTGCTGGACCGTCCATGAATCGTCAGGACCTTAGCAGGCTTAGTAGCAAACCATGCCTCCTGCTGAACGGGGCCGTGAAGCTCGCTCACACCGGGGTGGTGGATCATCCGCTGGCGGTAGTAGTCGAGGATGCCCGGCACATGCATACCAATGCCCGGGCCTTTGCGGAGTTGCCCGGAACGGTTCCTTTCGTTCTCAGTCTCGATGCTATCCATGGGCTTTTGTATTTCGGTGGGGCACAGGCACTCGAAGGGCGGCCTCTGTATGTGCTCGATAATCTCGAGAAGCCCCACGGACGTGCTCGGCAGCTTCTCTCCACGTGTGCGGATCTACCCTTTGCCCGGGTCGCGCATGGAGTGGGATTTTCCACCGACCTGGAGCACGGCTTCTTCGTGTGTGGAACGGTCATGTACGCAGGCATTCAGGCGGCTTACCAGTTGGGGGCTCGGAATCTCTATCTGGGCGGATTTGACATGTCTAACCTGCCGCGGTTCTACGATGATGTCACTGGGGGTGCATGGACGGGACTTGAGACTGTCTCTTATACACATCTCCGAGCCCACGAGACAGGCAGAAATCTCGTATGCCGTCTTCTGCTTGAAAA
>CAXEFH010000016.1:0-23503 GCA_963989605.1 uncultured Roseibacillus sp.
CGTGGGCTCGGAGATGTGTATAAGAGACAGCACCGAGGATGTTGAGATTCAATCTTGCCCCCATCTGCCCTCTCTTTGCGATATGTCTGTCAAGAAATCCCGGCTCTCCCCGCAGCACGACCTTTCTACTCTCGTGCATCATCTTAGCGGTGACCGCAGACATGATCCACTCCGGCACGATCCTTGAGGCGAGAGCCGCAAGCACGAGGGCGATACGCTCGTGGAGAGGAAGATAAAGAGGCACTCCGCGGCGCTCGAGAAGATATCTGAACTGTGAGGCTGCCCGCCATCCAGATCTCGGCCTGAAGACTTGGTCTGCCATCTCGAAAGCAAAGACCTTCCCATCCTGATCTCCAAGCATACGATGCAATTTCCAGCCTTCGTAGCGTTCCAGCAGACCCTCTTCCTTTTTTGCCGCGGAAAGAATCTCTCCAGCGAGTCCGACTGCCTCCAGCGCAAGCAGTTCATCGCTCCAATCTCCCTTAGATGAGCGATTGAGACGGTCCTTAATCTGATTGCCCTTCATGACCCGCCGTGGTCGAACGAAGATTTCCAGAATGACGCGATGGAAGCGACTTCAAAGCGCGAGATCGCTCTTTTCTTTTTCCGTGCTGAACAGGACATCTCCCTCCCTCAGCCTATTTGCCCGGATGATTGTGGAGCCTCAAGTTCAATTACTGAGGGGAAAGCAGGTTTTTCCACTTATGTAATTCCACTCTTTCACCCAACCCTCCGATCTTATTCACAAGCTCTTCACAGCGAGCGTACCAATGCTCAAAATCAGGAGCTCTCTTGGGATCATCCGCACTCCGGGGAAACACAAGATAGGTAACCGTGAGATCAGATACCGGACGACTATAGGGAGTCGCATTGCCGTTGATCTCACGCGCCATCCGCAACGAGGCCTCCCCAACCTTATGACTAGGCCCTGCATCACCTACGATAGCCGGATAGGCAGTGCGCCCATGAAGAACCAGCGCAAAGTCACCTATGTTCGGAGCATAGGGGTCTCGGCGGTCCGTAACAATATTTGAAGGGATGACAATAAAGGGATCATATTCTGCGATAAGAAAACTCGCGAATTTCATGTCTGCGATTCCAGTCTCGAGCATGTTCAGCCTCCCCTTTAACCAGCTAGCCCGGTCCTGTCCGGTCGCAGGATCCGAAAGCTCTCTCTTCGCCTTACCGATTCTACGCTCCCACCCCGCTATCATGGGATTCGGCGTGGCCCCTTTCTTTCTCCATCGGTAACTTGTGAAAGGCTGATAATTCGTCGAGTTGACAATGGAATCCGGCATCTGGGCCAATCTGTCTCCATCCGACCCATCGGACACCACGTCCATCTCGGCCTGCATCAGGAAGATCCGCTGACCCGTCACGCTCGACCGCAGGTTCAGGATAGTCTCACAATCGTAAAAGTTATGCCTGCTCAGTATCTCACTCAGGCGGCCGACGTCCTTTTTGAGCCTCGCTGCCTTGTTTGCGTATAATTGATGATACCATGCCGAAACCTTGGCCTCGGGAAGGATCTCCCTGAGACCGGGAAAGATCTCCACGAGATGGGGACTCGTCAGGACTAATTCAGATAGTGAGGTAGCCGGCCTCGGCATACGGACACTCAGGGAATATTCTGCCCGATAGGATTCCCCGTCATCCCGCTCCATCGAAGCCAGTTCGCCGTCTTCCGAATCAAACACAACTTTCAGATCAATCCCCTTTGACAAACTCCTTATATCAACACCCTCCGGAGGCCGTAGGATCCCCTTCGGGAACTGCGGATCAGGATCCCGCTCAAGTGGAGAAAGTTGACCGCTAGCGGGTTCCTCAACTGATTCAGGCTCTACCCGCCCACTTTCAATTGGGACATTTCTTTTCCCAAGAATCTCCCCGATCCCTCTCTTCACCTTGCCTCCAAGTGGAGTCAACAGAAGCGCAAACCCAAAAAACCCTGAAACCAGTAAGCCCAGCCCTAGGATTGCCCCTCGATAATCAATCGGTCGACGGGCGGACTTTCTGCGATTTCGTGACATGGCTGTAATTGGTCAACCTTTCTCTTCTGGAGTGGCACGCGGTCTATTCCGCATGAAATAGCGCAACACCGATGGAGGCATAAAGGCAAGCACCGCAGCCAGAAGGGAGATCTGAAGACCCGGATAGGAGCGGGGCTGTTCGCGTTGCACCGCGAGCAGGGCTTCCAGAACAACTTCCTCCTTTGATACAAAAAACCACTCTCTCATGGGGGGTTCCTCTGGGGATCCCTCCCTTCCTGCGATTCCTCCAAACCCGGTATGGACGGGGCCCGGGCAAACCGCCACGACGGGAATATCATGGGCCTGTAATTCCAGACGCAATGCTTCCGAGAAACTCGTCACGTAGGCTTTGCTCGCAGCGTAGACTGCAAAGTCTGGAATCGGAAGCAGTGAGGCAAGGGAACTGACGTTCAATACCGCACCATGTCCAGAGCGGATCATGCCAGGAAGAAAGCCATGGGCGAGGTGCGTCACAGCTGTGATATTCAAGCTCAGCATCTGCTCCAATTTCTCCCAGTTCCCCGTCGTAAACTCTCCATAATCTCCCATCCCGGCATTGTTCACCAGCAGGCTGGGAGACCAGTCACTGTTCGCGACCTCACCAAGCAACTCCTCGCGCGCATCTGGACAAGTCAGATCGACACCGTAAATGGCTACCTCAAGACCCTCATTCTCAGCGAGCAGACGCTTCCTCAAAAGCTCCAGCTTATTCTCCCTGCGTGCCACCAGCACAAGTCGTCGACAATGAGGAGCAAGCTGACAGGAGAACTCCTCCCCCAGACCACTTGAGGCCCCCGTGATTAGCGAGCAATCGTAAAGAAGAGCAGAAGCCACCTGTCGAGTGTTGTCGAATCTATTCCTCAGCGGACTGCCCTGGGGGTATCTGCGCATCCACCTTAACGACCCGGAGAGGCAATCTGATAACCAATTCGCCATCAACTGTGACGTCAACATGATAGATTCCAGCGCTTGAAAATTTGAGGCCCTGGAAGTTGAGAACCAGATTTCGGGTCAGAAAAGGAACTTCGTCAGGAACCTTGATAGGCATATCTGCGCGAATCGGCATTTTGGATGGATCAACCGAATTCCCATCCTCATCAATAATGTTGATTGTCATCCTGTGATCACCGGAATCCTCAGGAAGGACACAAATTCTCATTGCAAGAGAGCAGTGCGGATGCACCACCGGCATCTTCGTGGCCCGCAACGCATCGAAGGTTCCATTAATCACCATCTTACCGTTTCCATAGTCGGCAGCGAAGTCACAGAGAGTTGCTATTTGGATATCCATTACGTATCTGGCCTGTTCTGTCTGGACCGGCGAACCTGAAACGTCCAGCGCCAAGTCCCCGCTTGCTCATACTAATCGTCCTCCTCAACTGGAATAGCCAACGGAGCCCCGTCTACGGGAATCTCGGGTAGTGCCTCCCCGACCGGGTCCGCTGGTTCCCCGTCTTCCTCCCACCTCTCGACGGGGATAGCCTTTAGAATTTTTCCTTCTGGAAGCACTAGGTTGCCCTCTTCGTCCAGCGGTTGGGCTACAGGAATGGGAGAGGTTGCTTCCTCTTCCCCCTCAATCACGACAAGCGCCTTTGATGGAGGGCGGATCATGCTCTCGATCTCTGCCTTAAATTCCTCAAAGAACGCCGGCACCATGGGAGCCGCTTTTCTGCCCCCTGAAATATCCTCTCCCGGATCACCTTCGTAGAGGGCCGCGAATGCAAGTCGCGGATTCTCTGCTGGAAAGAAACCCGCATACCAGGCCACTTCCTGATTAAGAGATGGAATCCATTGTCCTGTTCCGGTCTTTGCACAAACTTCTGCGAAAGTAAGAGATCCTCTTCGTCCCGTGCCCCATGCGGAGTGGGCAACATCGTACATGCCCTGGTGCACTATCTGCACGGCGTCTGGGTCCAGGTGGAGCAGATTGCGTGACTCTGGATCCGCTGCCTGAAGAACACCGCCTGAAAGGTCCTGTACCTGCCGAATCAACTGCAATTTGGGCAATACGGATCCGTTGGCAATTCCTGCCATGGACTGCGCAACCTGAAGCGGAGTAGCTTCCCAGGCCTGTCCTATGGAATAATTGGCTGTGTCACCGTCAGTGAACGGTCTCCCGTATTTCTTCAGTACGTATTCGTTAGTCGGGACTCTACCTGAGGACTCACCGAACAAGGGCAATCCAGAACTGGATCCATATCCGAGTTTCCTGGCAACTGACAGAAAGGCGCTCGGCCCCGTTTCAATTCCCACTTGATAGAACCAGCAGTTATTCGACCTCGCCAGCGCCCTGGTGACGTTCATGAGACCCTCGGGTTCCCTCGTCCAATTCCACATCTGCGTGGGCGGGTTGCTCCCCACTTCAATAAAGTCCGGGCAGTCAACCTCGGTCCACTCTTCAACTACTTTTCGAGTCAGGGCTGTGAGGGCTACTACTGGCTTGAAGCTCGAAGCCGGTGGATACAGCCCCTGAAAGGCCCGACCAAACATAGGGCGAGCTTCATCATCCGTGAGTATTCCGAGTTCCTCACTCGTGATACGAGGGATCCAGACGTTGATGTCGTAACTGGGTCTGGAGGCAAGGACAAGGACTTCGCCAGTGGGAATATCAACAACCACGAACGCTCCACGCTTACAACTGTCCTTGAGGACTTTTTCCGCGTGCTGCTGCCAGGCCAGGTTGAGGGTAGTAACAACCGTTCGCCCGATACCAGGTCGCTGGGTTAATTCATCCCTGATTTTGCTCCCGCTGGAATCAAAAATCAGCTTCCTTTCCCCCGGCCTTCCAATGAGATGCTCGTCCATTGTTTTCTCTAGTCCGGCATCTCCATGGGTATCCTCGAAAACAAGATCTCCATGCATGATTGGGCCGTCCGGCAATCTCCCCTTGCTCCTTACGTAACCGATGACATGAGCAGCTGAGTCTCCGCCCGGATAGTGACGCAGGTAAACCGGGTGCATGATCAACCCATCAATCAGCTGTTCCTTGAAATTCTTCTCTTCCTTCTGAGGAACAGGGGATGCTCCAAAAATGAATGGGAGCCATCGCCGGTGCTTGTAGTGCGAGAGCAGAACCTCATCTGTTACCTGATAATTCTTCCCTGCGATGACCGAAGCATGGGCAATACGCTTTCTCACCCAGTTTAAGATTGCGGCGTCATCCGGATCGGGGAAATGCGCAAACTGGATCGCGAGTTGATAACCCACCCTGTTTTCTGCAAGGGACTTTCCGTTCCGGTCAGTGATAAGTCCTCTCGGACCCGGTATACTCAGGGTCATCGTTCTCGCGTCAGGGCGAGTCAACACGGAAGCTTCTCCTTCTCTCCCAGTATCCCTACTTCTTACTCCCTCAGCTAAATCACTGGCCTCCTGCCCGAACAAAACACCCCACAGAAGCAGGGGAATCAGGGCAGGAGGTAAAGAGCTCTTTGACATCGGATATACTCAGGATATACCGCATCTTGAAACTTTCGGCAACCCGCGAACGCCAACACGGAAACTCTCGGATTTGTCTCCTTCCGCAGACATGAGATGGGGCTACCTCTCAATCTGATTCAACCCGGAGGCGCATAAACCGGGAGGTAGTTCCATCATAAGGGAAAAGATCCTGCGCCTGAATCCATTTGCCGTCGGGCATCGTCCAGATGACGGATTCCTCCACGTGCCCGGATCCCGATTGCCAGAGCAGCAGGTCAGAAGAAACCTCCGGGACAATTCTGTATTGATCAGAAAGGTATGGAAGGAAATAGACCATGGCGTTCTCTCCAGTCGGGGTGAGAAAGGGAGTCAGGAGAGCAGCGCTGTCCGGGACAGATGGATCCAGGCCCAGTCCAAACTCTACAAGGTTGATGAATCCGTCGCCATCAGGATCCGAATCCCTTCTCGCAGACTCAGGCCCGGCTTCTGCAAAACGCCGTCCTGCCCAGGTCTCATAGGAATCCCGAAACACGACCGAAACACGACCAGTACGGGAAACCCCATTCTCCGAGGTCGCCACCAACGCCAGGGTATAGAGGCCTCCCATCGGGGCAGACACTACCGTATCCTCTGTATCACTATTTCCGAAGGTAACGGGGGCCGGTCCTCCCTGCTGTACCCACCTGAGTGTGACCGCATCGCGAATGAGAGATCCGTAACTCACTGTTGCATCAAGAGTAGCCGTGGCGGGAAGGTTTACTTCCTGATCAACACCTCCGAAGACAAAGAATCCACTCCCACTCCCGGGCGATCCGCCACCTGCCACCCCGGCGGCCCAGCTACCTCTCTCCCTCCAGGATCCGGGTTGCAGTGCATCATCCACGATCACCAGGGAAAATCCCCCGCCATCCGTGGAAGGATACCACCAGTCCTGATAGGTGAAGTCGTGCACAGCAGCGTTGAGTTCCGAAACCTCCAATCTCAACCGGTCCTCGTCATTATCGAGCCTTCCAGACCATTCTCCCAGGACAGTGATGCCCACGCCATAAACTGCCTCAAATTCGTCCAGATCGGACACCACTACCGCGTATTCACCGGGGTCAAGAGTGGCATCGGGAAACCTGAATCGAACTCCTCTCGTGAATTCAACGCTTCCAAGGTTGATTCTTTCGTCCCCGACGTTCCGCAACTCAATATATTCCGAGTCAGGAAAATCGGAAGGATGATACATGATTTCGGTGATTCGCAAGGATTGCAGAATCAGCGCTTCCCCGGCCAGATCAGTCATATTTGAGAGACCAGGCGTCGGAAGATTGAAGTAGGCGTAGAGGGCTGATCCATCCGTCTCTCGACCCCGAGACTGGTCTGGCAAATCACAACTTGCATGAACTCGGTCAATCTCCACTTGGTTAACCCCGAAAATCGCCAGCCACTCATGGCCGGCCTCGAGCTTGAAGGGCAGCTCTACCGCACCTTCAGCTCCCGATCCTACTGCTTCGAGCGCAAGGAATCCTCCACCGCCGATGAAACTCAGGGCTGGCATTACTGCCCCTCCCGTGGAGTTCATGGGCTTGTTGGTGACGCGAAGCCCACCGATTGAAACTGGAAGTGGATCCGGATTATATAGCTCCACGAAATCCTCGCTGTAGACCACTTCCGGCTTACTAAGCCACTCATTGATTCGAAGACCCGAGGGATCCCCGAGGGAATGAATCTGGTTAGCGGCGGAGGGCGTTGGCAGGTTCAAGCTCCACCGGGTATCTCCCGCACCACCGCGTCCAATAGAAAGATCCGCGACCTGGGGACCAAACGTCAGCGAATCAACGAGAGCTCCGGCGGGATCGAAGAAGAGTAGCTGCTCACCCGATCGACTCAGGGAAAATCCCAGCCGTATCCCTGGGCCAGCTCTTGACTCCGCGTAAAGAACCAGACGCTCCCCGGAATCAATCTCGGTCCCGGCAGGGAAGACAAACTTCTGCGGATCTGATGGATCATCCGTGAGGGAGTAGCCTGCCAACGATCGTTTCACCCCCGAGTTGGCCAGCTCGATGTAATCAGGAAACCGTCCCTGAACCTCATGCGCTGACTCATTCAAAACAAGGAGTTCACTCAGGTAGAGTGCACCGCGCGGGGAGTCCTCGCCGGTCAGGGTGGCTGGCGCCAGGACAGGAGGAGGTCCACCGAGCTCCGCATCTACGATCCCCCGCACGAACGCGCGACGCGCGTCCATGAAATCAATCATGTCTTCCAGAACTCCGGAGGGTACCCATTCGGACAAGTGATTGATAACAAGAGCGTCGAACCGTTCCTTCGAAAAACTGCTCTCTATCAAGTCCCTCAGAGCCTCAAAGTAGCGAACCCTGATTGTTGGTTCTTCAAAAAGCGGAACAAGCGGCCCCAAAGATTCGCCGGATCTGCTCATGTCAAACAATGTGTGCTCCGGGTCAGTGATGCGGGAACCGTCCCCACGCCCGAGAATCGTATCAAGGTCGTGGGGAACGAATTGAAATCTCGGATCGAGGAGGCCCCGGTAGATACTATAGTCATCGTCCGTCCCGTTACTCGCATTGGTTTCCCCGTTTGCGATCAAGGTCTCCACTGCAAACCAGCGCATCCACTGGTCGAGATTAGCAACCACTTCCACCTGATCGATATAATCAGGATCTCCATCTGCCCGATTCATGACACGGAGAAACTCATCTAGGTCGGTCCAGTCGTCTTCCGACTCGTTTGTCTGCTTCCCCCATCCGTCCCTCGCGTATCGTTCCGAGTCCCCACTGCGATAGGCCCAGTTTACATCCGGACGAACTTTCTTGTAGAGATTACCTTGGCTGTCATCGGGCATCTTATCGTCGATGAATTCGGAGTTCAGGGGCTGAAGGTGAACAAAGCTGCCATAGTCTTCCTCCGTATCCTGCGCCAGATCCTGGCCATTCCTTCGAATTGCAACACGCCTGCTGTCCGGCGCCGGAAGATCGCTGGCCTGGAACAGCTTCATGCCGATGAACTGAAGCCACGTAAACTGGGTATTCAGGTTTAACTGGCTCTCCCCATTCCACTTGCGATCCCGGGGAAGGTTCAATCTCATCGGCGGAGGAGTATCTTGCCTGCTGCTCGCACCCCGGACCCGGACGCCACATTGATACCTGACCACCGGGCCACTGCAATCATCTGCCACCAGAGTGCAGTGATGCTGGGCATTTGAATCACGATCGATCCTGTTGAAGGCCCGATTCTCCGAAGCGGTCATGATCAGGCGGTAGATCCCTGCTCCCTGTGGATCCGGAGCATCATCAACCTGGTAGTGGAGATTTGCCACCTGCCCGATATCCGTAGGAGCAGGCCATGTTCTTGAGTTCAAGCCATCATCTGCCGACAGATAGAACTCCACGACGTCCTGATTCTCCATCGCAGGCAAGGTTGCACCGAACACCCCGTCATCTGCTGCTCCGTCGTTATGCAGACCATCGTCCGACATTACCACGGAGGTAAAATCCGGGGGATCCAGTGCGGATACTCTGTAATGCAGTGTCATGGAAAGTCCTCTTGTCTCCACATCATCAAGACGGGCACGAACTGTCACCGGATCCGTCGAGCGCGGGACCAGAGGGGAGTGGGAAACATCAAGGATCAATGGCGCAATCTCGCTGTCACCACGCGCGATAGAATTCAAGGATCCGGGGGTGGGCCCCTCCTGACTTGAGCCCCAGTTTTGCCCTGACTGGTTGGTCAGGGCAGGATTGATGAGTTCGAGTGATTCCCCGCCGCCATCATGCCTTGACTGCCATATCCATCCCGGTTCTCCGGTATCGGATACCCTCGTTCTCACCGCCCAGTCTCCCTGATCATAATAGGAAACCTCATCAACCTGCTCTCCCTTTTCATCCACCAGACGGAGACGCTCACCGCGGTTACTGAGCGAACCACTCCAGCCACCAACAAGGCGATCAACCTCCCCGTAAACGGAGACGAACTCCTCTGCATCGGCGGTCAGAACGAGAAATCCTCCCGCCGGGATGGTGAGTTCCGGGAGAACGATACCGATCCCGCTCGTGAACTGCCAACCCTCAACCTTTATTGGCCCGTCACCCATGTTGAGCAACTCGATAAACTCATGTGATGTATTCCCTCCCTCAGGATGATACATGATCTCATTTATCACGATCGCGTCCGAGGCTCCTCCCACCTGAATAGTGACCGTTGCAGGGCCCGAGTAGACTGACCCGTCACTGACACGGTAGGTAAAACTATCGCTACCTGAGAAACCGGGAGACGGCATGTAGGAAAACGATCCATCCTCATTCATTGACAGTTCTCCATGCGCGGGCGAGCTCGTGACTGTAACTGAGAGAGTCAGGCTGTCCACGTCCGAGTCGTTGGAAAGAAGCCCACTACCCGCGTCAATTACGAGCTCTTGGTCGGCAATCGCAAGGTAGTAATCCTCACCCGTGACAGGGGGATCATTCTCGCCCGTTACAATGATTCGTACAACTACCGGGCTTGACGTGCGCGCCCCGCCTGCCGCTGAGTAACGAAAGGAATCCGGCCCTTCGAAATCGGCCTCCGGCGTGTAAATGAAGGACCCGTCTGGCCGAAAGTCCAATACGCCATGCGCTACCGAGGACAGAAGGACCGCCACTAGGGGGTCGCCCTCTGCATCGCTGTCATTCACCAGAACCCCTTCGTCCAAGGCAATCTCCAGAGCCATGTCCTCTGGAACCACATACTCATCAGGAAGTCCGTCTGGAGCCTCATCAAGATAAAGAGTCACCGTGGTGACAGGAGACGAGAGAGAGCCGTCACTGGCCTGATATGTGAAGGTCACGGAGCCAGAAGTGGCATCTGCCGGACGATAGAAAAACGCCCCGTTTGAGCTCAGGACCAGATCTCCACTCTCCACCTCATCAACAAGAACTACGTTGAGCGGAGACTGATCGGGATCGTAATCGTTCGCGAGGAGTCCGTCCTGTTCATCCACTATGATTGGTGTTCCGGGGTCTGTCGCGTAGGTGTCGTCAATAGTCTCGGGGGCATCCGGCACATTGACCACGTTCAAGGTTACCGTTTCAACGAATGATACTGAGGTGCCGTCCGTTACGGTATAGGAGAAGGAATCAGGACCAAAATAATTGAGCTCGGGGAGATACGCAAAAGAGCCATCTGCATTGAAAACGAGTTCACCATGAGCAGCTGTCTCCACGAGAGAGGCCTGTAATGAATCACCGTCAGGATCTAGGTCATTCGCAAGGACCCCCCCTTCGGATCCAATGACATACTCCGCATCCTCTGATACCGAATAAACATCTGAATTCGTTTCGGGAATATCATTCAGTCCTGGCAGCACATTGATGGTAACGACCCCCAGAGAAGTCCCCTGACCGTTGGCGGCCCGATACGTAAATTGGTCCTCTCCCTCGAAATTAAGGCCGGGGGTATAGACGAAGGATCCACTTTCATCGAGTTCAACCACACCATGGATGGGACTGCTTTCAAGAACTGCGACAAGTCCCTCCTGATCGAGGTCCAGATCATTGGAGAGGAGACCCGACCTCCGCGCTCTTGTGATTTCGAGCTCGAGGTTGAAACTGATGTCTGAACTTTGCCTGTCACTCTGATGGATCTCCACGGCAAGGGTGTTTTCCCCCTCAACGAACAGGTTCGGCGCGACTGGGGGGAACTCGATTTCGAGGTCACCGTCATCGTCGGCACTCCGGGCGAAATCCTCATACGAAGGGTTTGCGTCGATGTTATCGAGCCCGATCTGAATTCCGTTAAGGTAGACAACGACACCATCATCACGGAAGACCCGGCAATTCGATCCTACGATCGAATTGACGCCCGAGAGCATGAAGGTATGCCTGAAGTAGGTGGTAGGATTCTTGTCCCTGGGACTTCCCCCGAAGCCAACCTCTGTATTTTCATCATCATCGCCATAACCCAGTTCGGCAGGTCCACTCGACCACTGTGAGTCATCGAAATCAGGATCCCGCCAAGCCTCGCCAAGATCTGTTCCCGTATCATCATACCTCCATTCGGCCCCGTAGGGCACCACCACCTGCACCCCGCTCTCCGCTCCACCCTCAGCAATAGCTTCGAGAGATACGTTTTCGAGGGCTTGGAAAAGATCATCCCGGGCTACGGGAACATCAGGTCTGGGATCAACGATAAGGGTAACAAGCACAGGATCCGACCGAAGCTGACCATCGCTTACTCTGTAGGTGAAGGTATCTGTTCCAAAAAAGTTTTCCTCCGGCGAATAGGTAAAACGTCCACTTGAATCAACAGACAGAGCACCGTTCTCGGCTCCATCCTCCTCAATGACTGACAACGCCTCACCCTCGGGATCAAGGTCATTGGCAAGCAAGCTCTCTCTGGCAAGATCCACAACAAGCACACCATCCTCAGCGAGCGAAAATGTGTCGGGCATTGCCACTGGCGGGTCATTGACCGGTGCTACCTCGATGACTACTTCGGCTTGACCCGAATCCCCGTTCTCATCGGAAACCTGATAGGTAAAACGGTCTGTTCCGTAAAAATCCGGGTCTGGAGTGTAGAGAAATACTCCGTTGGGAGCCATGTTGACATCACCATTCACAGGAGGCGCAGTGAGCGTAACTACAGCGTCATCGCCAACGGAATCGTTAGTGAGAACACCGCCAATCGCACCATTCCCCTGCTGCACGAGAACCTCATCAAAATAGACGTTAATAACCTCATTCCCCCGACTGGTCCCATCACTGTAGGCACCAAGGGCCACCGTGTGGCTGCCTGCGCCCAGCGAAAGGCTAAAGCTCGCAGACCTCCATCCTGAATCACCACCATTATTGATCCGGACCAGAGAATTGTTCTCATCCGCACCGTAACGCACTCCATCAACCTCAAACACAGCCTCGCCAAACTCACCCGCCTCAAGTGGATCGGAATTGACCAGTCGGTATCTGAAATCGAACTGAACCGTGGCAGGAGCCGCAATAGTAAAGGTCTGCCTGAAGGCCCCGGATGTCGCATGGGGACCCGGAACAAAACGATTATCAAGACCGCCGATCGTCACCCTGAGACCGGATCCTGAAAATCCTCCATCTGGGTCAATAATTCCAGCCGCGTAATCTGGCTGACTCGTCCCGAAAGCATCATCCGAGAAGACAAACCCGCCTGACGGCCCTCCTCCTCCCTGGAGAGCCAGATCAAGACCCACATCGGAGCTTCCCAGATTTGCCTGGTGAACCTCGACTGCAATAATGTTCTGCCCTTCCCGGAGAACTCCCGCGACATCAAGTTCGACGGCAAAGTAGGACGACTCATCACTGTTCTCGGCAAAGGTGTCCGCATCTATTGCCCCATCAGGCATGAAAAGAGACCCCACCGGGATCCCGTTGATATAGATCACGCAGCCATCGTCGACAGCAAGATTGGCAATCCACTTTTCCTCGCTGGCCTCACCCGCACTCAGGGTGAACGTATTTCTGAAAAGGTATGTAGTAACCAGATTCTGACCATTAGGCCCGTCTCCGACCCCTCGCAAAGAATCGGGAGTCGCTGCTGGAAAAGCCTGCACCACCCCTCCCTGCAGAGGAAGAACTCCCATGGCCCAGGGTCCGACAGTCGATGTGGCCACCTCGAAATCGATACTGTTCCAATCTCTCCCCGATCCATCGACCGGATAACTCATTCCCGCCCCAAGTTGGTTTTCCAACTGATCCAGGTAATACCACTCACCATCAAAGAGAGGATTGATTGTTCCTCCGCTACTATCCAGATCTGTCGAGATCAGAGGCCCGGACTGGGTGTTCAGTACTAGGTCTTCGGTTGCCTGATACTGGTCATCTACCGCAACCGGTGCAGCTACTGCCACCGACGCAAGCATTGTGGCCTGAATACCGGCGACCCAGTAGGCAGGGGACAAGAAGGGGGATCGGCGTAGCTTGAGGGTTTCCATCGGCGGCACTTGGGGGAGCGGAGTTTTCCGGTGGTTCGCAAAAGATACACCAGAACCACAGACGGTGCACGGTCAATACGCACCATAACCTCACTTCAGGGGAAAGCCATTACGACGACTTATGCCTCCTTCTCTCCCCCTCGTGGGTTACCTCTCCGGAACACCCTCGAATCCCAAGCCCTCAAACTCTCGCCGAAGTTTCATATCGAACCATAAGGCAGAACCGGGGCCTCTCTCAAAAGCCAGACAACCCCAAGACAAAGGAGCCGTATCATCGCGCGCTTTGAGCTGTTCTTGCTTCAGCCGTCCACCCGGGATAAACCCTTGGAACACTCCCGTCTGGCCCATGCCTGAGTTCAACACCGTTGCCATCCTCCTCCTTTTCGCCCTCCTGCTTCTCTGGAACCTCGACTTTGTCGCCACCCTTCTCAACCTCGGATCTCTGAGGCCCGAACTCCCGGAGGAATTTACCGAGGTCTACAACCCGGAAAAATACTCCGAGTCTCAGGAATATACCCGGGCAACCTCCAAGTTCGGTATTATCGCATCAATTGCGTCCCTGACGATCCTCCTTGGCTTCTGGTTCTTCGGAGGATTCGCATGGTGGGACTCCTGGACCCGTGACCTTGGGCTTGGAGGAGTGACCACTGGACTTGTCTACATCTTCGGCCTGCTTCTTGGAAATTACATCCTCAACCTGCCTCTCACCATCTACTCTACCTTTGTCTTGGAGGAACGTTTTGGTTTCAACAAGACCTCGCGCGCCACGTTCGTGATGGACCAGTTGAAAACAATTCTGCTCACCACCCTGATTGGAGCACCTCTTCTTGCCGGCATTCTGCTCATCTTTCAAAGCGTTCCGGGTGCATGGTTCTGGGCCTGGCTTACTTTCAGCGCATTCATCCTCGCGATCACCTACCTCTCCCCCTCCCTCATCATGCCCCTCTTCAACAAGTTCGAACCCATGGAAGAGGGAGAACTCAAGGACGCCATCTACAGGATGGCGGAAGAGTGCAAATTTCCTCTTACCGAAATCACGATCATGGATGGCTCTAGGCGCTCCGCAAAGTCCAACGCGTTCTTCATGGGCTTTGGCAAGAACAAGAAAATCGCCCTTTATGACACTCTTGTAGAAAACCACTCCACGGAGGAACTGGTAGCGGTCCTGGCACACGAAATAGGACACTTTAAACGCAAGCACATCATCCAGAGAATCGTCCTGTCTCTCGTCCAGTTTGCCATCCTTTTCTACATCCTTGGCCTGCTTATCAACCCAGAGGGAAGCTTCTCGAGGCAACTCTTTGATGCCTTTGGTATCGCGCCTGAACACATCTCTCCTCATGCTGGGCTCGTCTTCTTTGGAATTCTTTTCAGCCCTGTCAGCCGCTTTCTGGGGGTCTTTCTCAATGGGTGGTCCCGCAAGCACGAATTTGAAGCAGACGCCTATGCGGCTGGCGCACAGCGCACTCCGGAACATCTGATTACTGCCCTGAAGAAGCTCTCCGCGGACAACCTTTCAAACCTCACTCCGCACCGCCTTCGAGTTCTTCTGGATTACTCCCATCCCCCTGTTCTCGTTCGAATTCAGGCCCTGAGGAAACTCCCTCCGGATCCTGCCTCATGAGCAAGCACATCCTGACGCATATTGGGTCCGCCCTGACAGGAGGACTTGTTCTGCTCATCTGTATGCCGGGGGCTTCAAAGCGCCTTTTTCATGACTCCGCGAGTGGGTCTGGACTTTCAAAGCCGGTAAAAAAATCCCCCCGCGCTCAAGCAAGCTCCCCGAATTCCCGTTCTTCCTCCCCTTCGTTGTGGAACCGTGGAGTGCATGCAGACAATGAGAGCCTGGAAGCGCTTCTCGATCTTGGAGAAATCGAACTTCCCTCCCGTGCGGAATTCATGGCCTACCTTGCTGCCAACAACCACCCTGCTGAGGGATATCTCGCAGCAGGAATGATTCTGCAGGAGCCCGATCTTATGAGGGAGGCTCTTGAGCGCGATGCTTCCAATCCTCACATTCTCTTTGCCCTCGCATCCCGCGACGAATTTCCTGCTGCCGATCGTATAGAATGGGCCCGGCAACTCCAGCAAGAGCAACCCCAAAACGCCCTTGCATCCTATCTCTTTGCCGCGCTCACATGGAATGACGACGCAGGCACTTCACCCCCCGACTCTCTCCGTCAGACTGAGGAACAAGCCAGGTTCCAGAGCTTTACCTCCAAGTCAATGATCGGGCTTAGTGATGCCCTCCAGGCGACTGGTTGCGATCCCGGAACTGCGGCACTGTATGCCACCATGGCCGTGGATCTTCCGCACCTTTCTCATTTGCTTCGCTTGAGTGGAAAGCTGCAGGCCTACGCGGCGCACGCACCTCCCCGGGAAGCGGTCATCGCACGACAAAGAAATGCAGCTCTTGGCTCAGCGCTTGCACGCGAGAAAGATCTTATTTCGCAACTGGTAGGGCTTTCTATTCAGGGCAATGCCTACGCAAGCCTTCCGCCGGATGACCCGCTGCCTCTCGAGGGAATTGACCACGAGGAGCTCCAACTCTCCATTGAGCAGCGCCGGAATCAGATCCGGGGACTTGCCGATGCAACTGATTCCCTGAAAACCTCCCCCGAATTGATAGAGGGATATGCCACGCGCGCGATGATCCTCGGCGAAATTGAGGCCCTCAGCTGGTTACGCTCAAGAACCTCCTCTCCTACCCGGTGAGAGGAAGCCGCGCTGATGAAATTCACTCGCTTTACTGGGGACCACAGTCACGGCCTCCAATTCCCCTCTCTACAGTTACAATCGACACACGCAGTTACCGGACCGCTACGGATGGGCCCTGAACCGTGATGAGGTCGTGATAATATTTTACCCTCCCCTGAAAACCTCGCCACTTTCTTCCGGGCCGCCCATTATCAAGAAGGAAATGCGGACAGTTCTTATGCGGAGGATTCATTCCGTGTCGGGGCCAATGATAGTGCGGCACCACCTTTGAGAGTGGGATTCCATGCTTATACATCAGGTAGGCCGCGAGCTTGGCAGTCCGATCAATGGTTCTGCTACGGCTGTTGCCCCTGTGCTCGCACATCTCAAGGCCGATGGAATATTTGTTTCCGGGACCATTAAAATCGGCATGCCGCCCTGTTATGTTTGTTGGCAGGTGTTGCACGGCCACGTTCTGGTCGATGGTATAGTGCCACGACAAGCTCCCCAGCTTACTTCGTTTCAAGGCAAGTGAATGCCGCCACGGATCCGCACCCTTACTCCAGTTCTGGGTGCTGTGGATGGTTATGTAACGCGGACGCATTGAACTTTGCCCTCGTCGGCCGCGAGCGCTTTTCGGCAGGTAATCCTTGTGGACCCTGACCTCTGACAAAAGAGTGAGAGGTGCCTTGCGTGGAACCAAGGCAGGCGCGCTTACAGGGGTCCCCTGACGGGCATGTCCCGAGTATGCCCTTTGGCCCGTGGTTGGAATGGTATTTGAGTAATAAACTCCAGTCGGTCCCCCTCGGTAGCCCGGCATATTGCCGCTGCTTAAACTTCTGTGAGATGAGCATCCCGTTACGATCAGGGACAGCAGTGCGGCGGCAGAGATGAAAGGATTAGTGAGGCAGCTCCCCATGAGAGGTTCCAGTTATTTCCAAGTTATTAACAAAATAGTGAATTATTCACATTTGTGAAGATCTAAGTTGCCCAAGCCCACCCATCCTGTCTCTCTGCCCCCGAATCAGCTCAGATTCCACAGCCTCCTCGACCTATCCGCCAGCGGAAGCCCTTGCCTTCGCTCGGGATCACTGTGCCCTCGACCAGGCTCTGAAGCTGACACGGAAGGAGAGTCCGATCAAAGCCGGACCAATCGAGCCCCCTGCACACGCATTTATAGCTGCTCTTGCATCCGAGATCCTCAATCTACCATCGAGACTCTGGGTTCTCGGAGGCTCGGCCCGTCAGCGGGAACGAATGGCCTTGGAATTGGCAGGCTGGGGAAAGGAGGGCATTCTCATACCAGACCCTCCTCCTGGCATTTCTGATTCTCAATTCCTTGATCCCGAAATCGACGCCGAACGTCTCACTGCTTTTCAGCGCCTCCGGGCCGAAAGCCTGAATTCCGAGAAACAAATCATTCTCGCTTCGGAAGGGGCCCTCAAACATGTGGCCCCATCGCTGCAGCAACTTGAATCTTCTCTTCTCCAGCTCGCCACAGGGCAGGAGCACGACCCGGATACTTTGCAGCAGCAGTTTGCCTCCGCCGGAATGGAGGAAGTCTCGCAGGTCCATGCTCGTCAGCAATTTGCCAGGCGAGGAGGAATTCTTGATGTGTTTCCTGCTCATTCACTGGACCCTCTCCGTCTCGAGTTCTTCGACCGGGAGTTGGATTCGCTGCGGGAATTTGACCTCGATGCCCAGACATCCAATCGTCGAATCGATTGCGCCGAGATTATCCTTACTGCCCCCCCGATGAGCAGCAGGATCAGCGACTGGATCGCCGAAGGCGATACGATTATCGCACTTGAAGAAGAGATCGACGGCGCCGATATCATCCTCACTGACAACCCTTCGGGGGGAGGTCTCACGGTAGAGGCCTACGGAACTCCTTTCGCCCATTTCAACGCAGGTGACTTTGTCCTCGAGGGAGCTCAACAGAGCACGGTATTCCATCACATCAGTCAATGGTTGGCGGCACACTGGACCGTTTACATAGCTGCCGGCTCCGAGGGAGAGCGTCAGCGCTTTCGCGAACTCGCAGGAACGCATCTTCCAGCAACAGATTATCATTTTCTTGATCTCTCGATTTCTGAGGGATTCGTTTTGCGTTCCGCTAAGCTGGCTGTTCTCTCCCTTGGTGAACTGCTGGGGAGACCGCACACCGCCAGAGGCACTAATCGCCTCCGTCGCCTTGAAAAAGTGCGTTCACATGCCGCAGCTACCGAACTTGATCAACTCAACGAAGAAGACCTCGTCGTACATGCCGACTATGGAATCGGGCGCTATCGAGGTCTGGTTGCCGGCGAAAACGGCGAGGAGGAACTTGCCATCGAATACCGGGACGGGAGCACCCTTCATGTTCCCATTGACCATTCTCACCTTGTTTCCCGCTATGTAGGTGTCGGGGGTAAGGCCCCAAACCTCAGTCGCTTGGGAGACGGAAGGTGGGGAAAAGCCCGCAAGTCCGCGGAGGCTGCGATCATGGACTACGCAGCCCGGCTGCTCCGCACGCATGCCGAGCGAGACTCCAGCAAGGGACACGCCCACCCGGCAGACAGTCGATGGATGTGGGAGTTCGAGAATTCTTTTCCTTTTTCGGAAACAATCGATCAGGCCCGGGCAATCTCAGAGACGAAGGCAGACATGGAGTCAGGTCAGCCAATGGACAGACTTATCTGTGGCGATGTCGGATTCGGCAAGACCGAGGTCGCTATCAGGGCTGCCTTCAAGGCTGTCACCGGAGGAACTCAGGTCGCGATCCTTGTCCCAACCACCGTCCTAGCTGAACAGCACTGGCGAACATTCCGGGAACGGATGAGTGACTTTCCCATCCGGATCGACCTCCTCAGCCGCTTCCGAAAAAAAAGCGAGATCTCAGAGACCGTTCGCGGCGTTGCGGAAGGAAATGTCGACATCGTGATCGGCACGCACCGGCTTCTCTCCGGGGACGTGGTGTTTCATAACCTCGGACTCGCGATTGTAGATGAGGAGCAGCGCTTTGGCGTGAAACACAAGGAACAATTCAAGGAACGATTCCGGCAAATCGACCTCCTTACCCTTTCGGCCACTCCCATTCCCCGCACGCTTTACTTCTCCCTCATGGGAGTAAGGGACATGTCCACAATTGACACTCCTCCTCCCAACCGGATTCCTGTTCACACCACAGTTTGTTCCTACGATGAGCGGGTGATCCGGGACTGCATTCGCCGGGAATTGGAACGCGAAGGTCAGGTGTTCTTTCTTCATAACAGGGTTCAGAGTATCGAAATGATGCGTAAACGGCTGCGGGAACTGGTTCCCGAGGCTAGAATCCTGGTTGGTCACGGACGAATGGCACGCGAGGACCTGGAGGAAGTGATGCATGATTTTGTGGAGGGCAAAGCAGATGTCCTCCTTTCCACCACTATCATCGAAAGCGGCATCGATATACCCAACGCCAACACGATCCTGATCGATCGGGCAGACCGCTTTGGTCTGGCTGACCTCTACCAATTGAGAGGCCGGGTTGGCCGGGCTGAACGGCGGGCCTACGCCATCCTCATGCTGCCAAGGGACCAGATCTCTACCGGTGATGCAAAAAAACGGGTCAGTGCAATCAAACAATACACCGCTTTAGGATCAGGCTTCAAGATCGCCATGCGTGATCTCGAGATCCGGGGAGCTGGCAACCTCCTCGGCACGAGGCAGTCAGGGCATATTGCGGCGGTGGGATTCGACCTGTATTGTCAGCTCCTCCGGCAATCCGTAGAACAACTGAGCGGCCGCAAAGTCCGCCGCAGGGTGGATTCTGTCCTCCGGGCCAGTTTTATTGCATTCTCAGAGGCAGGATACGAAAAGGATGATAGCGAACAACTCCCGGCCTATTTTCCCACCCAATACATCATGGAATCGAAGGCGCGGGTGGCGGCCTATCGTGAGATGGCCAGCCTGACCACTCTTGAGGAATTACGAGCCTTCGAATCAAGGCTCCGCGATCGATATGGCCCATTGCCGCAACCCGCCACAAACCTGATCAAGGTTACCCGTCTCCGATTTGAGGCCACAATGGCAGGTGCAGAGACCGTCGAGATCCGCGGAAACCGGCTCATGGTCCAACGTAACGGTGGATTTCTGATGGTCGACAACCGCGAGTTTCCCCGCTTGAGCTCAAAGGATCCGGGCAGTATGCTTTTTGAGGCCATCGAGTGGTTAGAGTCCCTCAACCGACCATGAATATTATTCTTCCTGTTATTGCACTCCTGACGATTCCCCTTGCGGCGGCCCCTGTGCCACTCCTCAAGACCGCTGCCACCGTCAACGGCAAGATGATCAGCACTCGTGAATTGGAGCAGCAGCTTGCTCCTACGATCTCATCATTGCTGGCAAGGTATCCCCGCCGGGGCGAGAAATTCCAGCGCGCGTTCCTGGAGGCCCGCAAGGAAGTTCTCGAGGAACTCATCGAGCACAAACTCGTATTGAGTAATCTCGAGGAGAGAAAACTTCAGATCCCCGAATACATCGTCAAGCAGGACGTTGAGCGATTCATCCGGATCAACTTTGATGGCGACCAGCTGGAATTCCGTAAATACCTCGAGTCGACAAGAATGACTCGTCGAGAATTCGAGAGGTCTCAGCAGGAAAAAATTCTCGTGCAGTCCTTCAAGAGAGAGCAATTCAAGGACGTTGCACCCGCTACCCAGAGTGAGATCAAGACGCGCTTCAAGGAGCGCGCTTCAGATCTCAGGGATCAGACTGAAGATCGGATTACCTTCCGAAAGATCTACATCCCCGCAATCGACCAGAACAATCCGGTTGCAACCCAGCAGGAGCAACTGGACCTCGCCGAAAAGCTTGCCGGAGAGGTCCGGGGTGGGGCGGATTTCGCCTCCACAGCGGAGGCTCACTCGGCGGGGGCGTTCGCAGATAAAGGAGGGCTCTGGAAAGACACCCCTCGCTCCGATCTGGAGGTGGGCTTTGCTGATATAGTCTTCGAGGCCTCCGAGGGCCAGATCGTAGGACCGCTCAAGGATAGGATTGGCTTCACGATCGTAAAGATCGTCAGCATCAGTCCGGGTCCAGCCCCCGCATTCGACACGGAGATGCGAGAAAGGATGCGAAAGGAAGTCGAAATGGAAAAACGCTCGGTGCGCTATGCCGAATGGATCAAGATGCTGAAGCGCACCGCCATCATCCGGCGCAATATATAATATCTTCCACGGGGAGATCAGTAACATCATGCATACGGCGGTTTACGCAGGGAGCTTCGACCCTCCCACCAATGGTCATCTCTGGATGATACAGCGCGGACTGGAATTATTCGATCGCCTGATCGTTGCGATCGGGACCAATCCCGGGAAGCAATACAGCTTCAACGTCAGGGAGCGGATAGACCTCCTCAAAGCCTCGGTGCCGTCATGCGAACGCCTCGAGATCTCTCACTTCGATAATCGATATCTGGTCGATTACGCCAAGGAGAAGAAGGCTGCTTACATTCTGCGAGGCGTTCGAACTGCGGATGATTACGAATATGAACGCGTTATGCGTCATATCAATTCTGACCTCGCACCGGAAATCACCACTGTTTTCCTGATGCCTCCCCGCGATATTGCTGAGCTCAGCTCGAGTATGGTCAAGAGTTTGATCGGCCCCGAAGGATGGAAAGATACCGTCCGACGCTATGTCCCCCTACCTGTCTTTGAGGCCCTCTCTCCCACAGAGCGGAGTTCAAAAGACTCGGGTGAATGAAATCCTGAGCAGTAGTTGGCTGCCGTGCTCATTATCTGAACCCACTCGATCATGCAGACACTCGCCATTGCTCTGGGCGCCCTCGTTTTTTACATCATCGCTTACCATACCTACGGGAAGTTTCTCGCGCGGAAGATTTTCAAGCTTGATCCGGGAGCCAGGGTTCCCTCCGTGGAGATGGCGGATGGAAATGACTACGTCCCCACCCGTAAGAGCGTCATATTTGGTCATCACTTTACCAGTATTGCCGGAACTGGCCCCATTGTCGGGCCCGCACTGGCAGTCATCTGGGGTTGGTTGCCGGCCCTCTTATGGGTACTTTTTGGATCCATTCTTATCGGAGCCGTCCACGATTTTGGTGCGCTGGTGGTTTCCATCCGGAATCGGGGCCAGACCGTGGGCGACATTGCCGGTCGTGTCCTCAGCCAGCGCACGAGAGTCCTCTTTCTCTCTGTCCTCTTTCTCGCTCTTACGATTGTCCTCGCAATCTTTGGGTTGGTCATTGCCGCTGTCCTGAAACAATACCCGTCCGCAATCCTTCCATGCCTTGTTCAGATCCCCATAGCCGTGGCTATTGGGACCTACCTCCACCGGCGCGGAGTTAATCTTTTGATCCCATCGCTTCTGACCTTGGGTATCATGTATCTCACTGTCGCCTTCGGAAACATCGGCTTCCTCGCGACACTCAATGAAAGCCTTGCCTCCCTGCCGGTTATCGCATGGGTCGGCGTCCTGCTCGTTTACTCCTACATCGCCTCGGTCTTGCCGGTCTGGACCCTCCTGCAGCCGCGGGATTTCATTAATTCGCTCCAACTTATTTCAACTCTCGGACTGATCGTGGCTGGTCTGGTCATCGCGGCTTGCATTGGTGGAGCTCCTCCAACCCCGGACGGGGATCGCCAGACCCTCGAAATTGTCGCCCCACCTCTGCGCATAGCCCCCGAGGGAGCGCCCTCGATCTTTCCCTTTCTCTTTATCACGATCGCTTGCGGGGCCATTTCGGGATTTCACTGCCTTGTTTCCTCAGGGACCTCCTCCAAGCAGGTTAAATCAGAAGCAGATGCTCTCTTCGTCGGCTACGGCTCAATGGTCACGGAGGGATTTCTCGCCGTTCTTGTTATTCTTGCCTGTGTCGCCGGCCTAGGAATGGGCGCTCAGAGTGATGGCAGCATGCTCTACGGCAGCGCAGCCTACGACGCTCGCTACGGGTCGTGGTCCGCCGCAGGCAGCCTGTCGGCCAAGATCGGCGCTTTTGTAGAGGGCTCCGCTAACTTTCTTGTCGTGCTGGGAATGAAGGCCCCGTTCGCAATTGCCCTGATGGGAGTCTTCGTCGCCTCCTTCGCGGCTACCACCCTCGATACTGCCTGCCGCCTGCAGCGATATGTCGTACAGGAACTGGCTTCCACCTTTACGAGCAGCCGAAAGACCTCTTCATCCTTCCTCCGGCGACCAATCACAATACTGAGCAACAAGCATGGCGCCACAGTCTTCGCGATTCTTCTTGCCGGATCACTCGCGGCCCTGCCCCCTCCTCTGGTCCCCTGGACACTGCAGTCAGCCGGCAAGGGAGGTCTGATCCTCTGGCCTCTCTTTGGCGCGACCAATCAGCTCCTCGCTGGCCTTGCTTTCCTCGTCATCACGTTCTGGCTGTCTCTTATACACATCTCCGAGCCCACGAGACAGGCAGAAATGGCGT
>CAXEFH010000017.1:0-23130 GCA_963989605.1 uncultured Roseibacillus sp.
GAGGGAATCGCGAGGATACTCTCAGAACAAAAAGCGCTTAGTGAGAGTGAGATCGGGAGCCTGGGGGACACCTTCCGGAAGTCTTCCGATCCTGTCGCCAAGCGGCTGGCATTCTCCAAATTGCTACAGGGTTTGACTGCTGAGAATGCTCTATTGATCAGGGAAGAGATCGCCGGACAGGATCACCGGAGTGCCGAATTTCAGGAATTTCACTACGCGTGGGGAGCCGTCGCTGGACTGGATGCGATCATGTTCGGTATCGACACGGAAGAAGATGACATGAAGCCGGCTCTGGCGGGGTGGGCGGGGGTCAACCCAGGAGAGGCGATGGCATGGATCGAGGGTCTGGACATGGAAAATGATGCTCGCTTTGATCCCCTGCTGAAGGACCGTAAGCTCGAGATCAATGGATTACGGCATCACCTGATGTCAGGGGTTGTCGAGGGCTTGGCTGATACGGACCCCGGACAGGCCGCTGAATTCGTTGAGAGAATGGTTTCGAATGGCCAGGCTCACCCGGGGCACATGCATATCGTCACGGGAGAAGTTCTCCGGGCTGCAGAGAGTCCACTGGAGGCGTCCATATGGGCGGATGGACTTCCCGAAGGAAGAATGCGTAATGAGGCCTTGGGAAGGGTGGCAGATCACTTTGCGGGTCGAGATCCCGCCGGCACCGCACAGTGGGCTGAGGGATTTGCGGGTCAACCAGGGATGGAGAGAGTCTTCTGGGAAGTTGGAGCGAACTGGGCCGGGAGAGACCCCGAAGCTGCATTGAACTGGGCAAGTAATCTGCCAGAGGGTCAAAATCGACAGATCGGGATGAGAGGGAGTTTGAATTCATGGGCTCGCAGGGATCCGACGGCAGCAGGAGAGTATCTTCAAGAGATGCCGGCTTCACCGATGCGGGACGCGGCAGTGGCAGGCTACAGTACTCATGTGGTCTGGGAAGATCCCACCGCAGCCATGAGCTGGGCGGAGTCTATTGCTGCTCCAGAACAGCGTCAGGAGGTCATGGTCGAAGTCGCTCGTTCGTGGAGGCGAAGAGGTGGTCAAGGTTTGACGGAGTGGCTCAGCGCCTCAGGTCTGTCAGCTGACGTGCAGGAATCGATCATGAGCTCAAGGGACAGGAGGCGGCGATGAAGTTGCGAGGGCTTCCCAGGAAAGCTGTGATTGCCCATCTGCTATGGGCTGTCGTCACGACTGGTGCGCTCATGCTGGGAGCGCAGTTGGCGGACACCGGTCAGGAGGAAGATTTCCTAACGGCACGGATCCCCAACTCTATCGAGCGGACTAAGATTTCCGAAGAGGTAGAAGATAGCGAGGCACATGTGTATGTTCCTCTTCCCGGTGTCAAACCTACAAAGCCCGCGGACCTGGTGCCATTGGCTGGTCAGGCGAAAAGCATGACCGGGTTGATGCGGTCCAGGAATCGGCAGGCTGCTCAGCGCCTTATTTCGCGGGATGCCTCAGCTGCGATGAACCAGAGGGGGCCGCTGGGCAAAAGGGAAATCACATCCCTAATAGCGCAGGCGGTTAAGGGCTCAAAGGCGGTGGATCGTCGAAGAGCGTTCGACCGGATCCTGGAGGAGATGCAGTCCTCGACTTTCAATCGGGAGCAAGCTTTCATGATGAGGGGAGCTATGGCTCAGGCTGGAGTGGACGGTAAGTTGTGGCAGCTTTTTGACTATTCGTGGGGAGCGAATGATCCTGCCACTGCCATTGCTCATCTTGACGAGATCCCAGACCATTATTTCGAGGGTTTCCTGGGCAACATGATTCCGGGATTGGCGAGCGTCGATCCGCAGGCCGCCATAGAAGTATTCTCAGGACTTGAGCCTGAGGTAGCGTCCCGGGTGGAGAGGCGCCTTCTTGAAGGGCTGGTCGATAATGATGTGATGGTTGCAACGGATTTCATCTTTGAAACCACAGACCTTGCTAATTTTGATTGGCGGCCCATGGATACCCTCACCCGTGAGATTGCGCGCGACAGTGGGATGACGGAAACCCTTGAATGGGCTGCGGAGCTTCCGGATGGGCCCCTGCGGTCGAGCGCTTGGAGTGCCGCGTATGCGGCCTGGGCTGCCCAGAATCCGGAGGGTGCGATCGAGTCGATCATGGCCATGGATACCTCTCATGAGAGGAATATGGCCCTGAATGGATTTACCGCTGCCTTTGCGCACTCGGATGGCTCTCTCGCGGTTGAATGGGCCAATGAGATTTCCGAGCCTCGCGTCCGGGAAGGTGCCCTGATGCGGGCGTTCCGGCAATTCCATCGGCAGGATCCCCGGGCAGCGGCTCAATCCTTCGTTTCGATTGATCTTCCGCCGAACGTCTGGCAGGAGGCGACTGGTCAGGCGTGGTCGGGAGTCAATTCAGGTGATCTGGGAGGAGCTGGAGGTGCAGCTGCAGGGAGTGCCTCTCCGGAGGCGAATTAGAGCCGGCCACCTGGTCATGATGAAGACGAAGATGGAGCGCACAGGGCTTGGGATCTTTTCTCCGGTGAAGGTGGAGTTGAGCTGCTTGTGGACGCTTGCTGTATTGTTGCTGGGAGGATTTTCCTGGGCGAAGACCCCCGGTCCAAATCCCGGACACCCGACCCTACTCAGCCCTCATTCTGACCCTATCGCCTTTCATGCGGGGCAGGTATTCGTGGTCAATACGCCTGCGGATACCCTTGATGTCATCGATGCGGCGACCGCTCGAGTGACGGCCCGCATACCGACGGGAATTGATCCGGTGTCGGTAAGAGTGCGGCCGGACGGAAGGGAAATCTGGGTGAGCAATCATCTCTCGGACTCGGTAAGTGTCATTGATAACGATCCGGAGAGCCCAACCTACCTGTCGGTTGTAGCGACCATCCAGGATATCGACTTGGAGAAGAAGTCGACCCGGTTTGATGAGCCGGTGGGAATTGCTTTTGCGAATAATGAGAAAGCCTATGTAGCGCTTTCCTCGACCAATCGAATTGCCGTCATTGACGTAGCCTCCCGGAAGGCCACGAGATACCTTCGGATTCCGGCTCAGGAACCGCGAGCGATGGAAGTTCGTGGGGGAAGGCTCTACGTTACCCCTTTTGAGTCCAATAACCAGACCCAGCTCTCCGGTGGAAAGCCCGGGGATCTGGATGGGAAGCTAGTTACGTTCGATGCAAGGAAGCTGGCCGGCGCCTTTGACTCAGTGGGATTTACCGTTGATGTGGTGAAACAGCCAAAAATTCCAGACAGGGACCTCTTCATCTTCGATACGCGGACTGATAAGCTGGTGTCCACGGTGGAGACCCTGGGGACGTCCTTGTTCGGTCTGACGGTTGATGCTGCCGGGAATATCTACGTCGCTAATACCGATGCGCGGAACCATATCAATGGCAAGGCTGGAACCGCGAAGCATGGACTGAAGGAGCTGGATAATCGGCCCTACTTGAATCGAGTCACAAAAGTGTCGGCCGGAGGAGAGGTCGACTTTTTCCAGCTCAATCCTCTGCCCCCACAACAGCCGAATCGTAAAGAAGCGGTGGCGACACCATTCGCAGTGAAAGCGAGCCGTGACGGAGATGTTCTCTTTCTGACCAGTGCCGGCAGTGATGTGCTCCTTGCTCTTTCTGTCAAAACGGGCGAAGTCGTGGCCAAAGCCAAGGTGGGCTCGGTTCCCAGGGGCGTCGCGCTGGAAGAAGACGCCAGTGGCAAGCCAGTTAGGGCATGGGTGATGAACGCGGTCTCAAACAGTGTGTCAAAAGTGGCGATTGCGGGGAACTCGGCGCTACAGGTAGAGCAGACCATCGATCTCCATGATCCCACACCACCCGTTTACAAGGAGGGGCGGATGGCCTTTAACACGGCGCGGGCCTCTTCGAATGGAACGTTCTCCTGCGCGAGTTGTCATGCGGACGGTCATACCGACCACCTTCTCTGGGTTCTTGATACGCCGCATCTTGTGGGTGCGGATCAGATCGAGCCTCGCCTTTCACAAACCTTGCGCGGTCTTCGAGGGACCGCTCCATATCACTGGGACGGAGTTCCCGGTGATCCCTACGGCGGACGAAACGCGGCCTCGCGAAAGCATCTCCCTCCGAACGCAGATATTAACAAGCCGGAAAGCGCAGTCCGCCACGTGATTGATGGCTCGATGGCTACGACGATGTTCGCACATGGTAGCGAGGTGACGAACGACGAGGAAAAACCGGGGTACCTGACCGCCAGAGAGAGGGACGCCATGGCGGTGTTCCTTCTCAACCTTTCCCATATGCCGACCAGAGGACGGGCTTACAGTGACCGGCTTTCCGAAAAGGCCCTGACGGGATTTGAGCGGTTTCACGTCACGGGAGCCCGAGACCGGAAGAATCTGAATACCAGTGTCTGTGGCAGTTGCCACACCCTGCCGTATCTTGCGACGGATCAGGAGTCGATGAACGTTCCCAGCTTCCGGGGGGCTCTTGATCGGTTCATTACTCAGGCGCAGGGGCGCAATAGTGTAATCGACCTCGGGGGAGTTCAGGAGGTGGCGGAGGATGGATTTCCCGAGGAGGAAGTCTGGAAAAGGATGCTTAATATGGGTGAGCACGGGAGGCTTTGGCCGGTGATCGATATGTTCAAGGAGTCCAGCATGGGTTTTTCCGGGGCTTTCGCCAGACAGGTGACCTTGAGCGCGGAAACTTCAGGGCGTGTGCTTACTCAGGACATCGTCTCCGCCCTCGAACGGAGCGCACGAGAGGGAAGTGTTGTGCTGGGAGTGAATGGATGCTTTCACGGTTCTGAGGGCACTCGACGTGTGAAGTTCTACTTTGCTGAAGGAGCGTATCATACGGTGGGGGGAGGACCGGTCCTGAGCCGGAAGGAGCTGTTTGAGCTCGCTACGGCTGAATCATTTACGGGAACATTCACCGGATACCATGGAGAGGACGTGATCTCACCTCCGCCAGCGCTTTGGACCGCTGGAGTCCTGCACAAGCAGCGAGGCGCACAGCTCTTCCCGCGAATCAATGAGAAGCAGCGTTCCATGACGATCAGCGCTCTTTATCTGAGAGACGGAGCGAGTCTTCTGGTAGATGGGAAAAAAGTGCAGGGAACGATTCAGGCAGCGGGAAAGGATCTCGTGGAGATTCGGTTGGAGAGCCTCCCGGAAAAGGGCCTTCGAATGCTGCAGGTGCAGAATCCGGGAAGCTACTTGAGTAATGAGTTCATCTTCTTCGTAGAGTCCGAGGACGAAGCGGTAGAGCGTTATCAGAAGGAGCCTGATTATCATCTCACCACCGTTCTGAACTCTGCCTTGATCAATAATCATCCAGCGGAGGCGAGAATCCTGATGGATGCAGGAGCAGATTTGAACATGCCTCATGAGCATTTTGACAAGGAACGGCCACCGCTGATTATCGCTGCCCACTATGGAAGGACCGTGATGGTGAAGGAGCTACTGAGGCGGGGCGCAGATCCGAATATTCGAACCAAGAATGGGGACACGGCCCTGCACCGCGCTGCTCATATGGGGCGACTGGAGATCTGCATTATGCTGCTGCGAGCGGGTGCCGACCCGTCGCTTGTGGACAACAATGGAAAACGCCCGGTAAATCTGATTGGTCATTTCAACAGACCCGGGCATTTCGAGAAATACCATGCCCCTTACAACGTGAATCTGACCCTCGATCACCGACGCTATCTCCGCGAGAGCCCGGCGGTGAGAAAGGTGTTGGAGTCCTCTGCATCCAAAAAGCGTCCGAATGTGGTCCTGCTGCTGGCTGACGACCTCGGCTCCAAGGATATTGGGTGTTACGGGGGGCCTGTGCATACGCCCACCTTGGATAAACTGGCGGCGCGTGGAGTCCGCTTTCGTAACTTTCATGCGGGAGCCCCGGTATGCTCGCCCTCGAGGGCCACCTTCCTCACGGGACGGCAGCATTTGCGCACCGGAGTGTATCACGTGATCCAGGATCACGAGCATGACATGCACCTCTTGGAGAGAGAGGTGACAATCGCCGAGTTACTCAAATCCAATGGCTACCAGACGGTGCACCTCGGTAAGTGGCACGTTGGTGCGCCTTTTCGGGGGAGAGATAAGCCCAGTCTGAACGACCACGGTTTTGACTACTGGTTAGCCACGGACAACAATGCCAGTCCAAGCCATCGAAACCCCTCAAACTTTTACCGCAATGGGAAGCGAGTAGGAGAGCTGGAAGGGTATGCCTGTCAGATTCTCGCCGACGAGGCGATCACGTGGCTTGAGAAAGAACGAAATAAAGAGGCCCCGTTTTTCCTCAATATCTGGTTCCAGGAACCCCACGATCCAATTGCGGCTCCGGATGAGATTGTGGCGCGCTATGGGGCCCTTGACGATCCAGCTGCCATCTATTCCGCAACCATCGAGAATACGGACCGGGCTATCGCTCGTCTGGTCGCCAAACTTGAGGAGCTCGGGGAGCTGAACAATACCCTGATTGTCTATACTTCTGACCACGGCAGCTACCGGGAAGATCGGAATGGAGGTCTTCGGGGCAACAAGGGGTCGCAGTTTCAGGGTGGGCTCCTCACCCCCGGTATTTTCTTCTGGCCAGAAGGTTTTGACGGTCAGCGACTGGAAGATCAGCCAGCCGGATCCGTTGATCTTCTGCCGACCCTGTGTGGGCTTCTGCAGGTGGCGCGGCCTCGCGGCGTTCATCTGGATGGTAGCGATCTGTCTCCTTTGCTGACCAAGTCTGGCAAGTTCGAGCGGAGTCAGCCCCTCTTTTGGAGCTGGCCGACGGGGCAGCCGAGCGCATCCCTGAGAAAGGGTAAATACACTTTGATGGGCTACCGTGCGGAGGAGTACAGGAGCAAAAAAGACCGAGAGACGATCGAGAGGTTGGTGAAGCGGCTTCATCCCCTCGTGGAGAAGGAGATGAAGCGTAAGATTGAGAGACGGGAGCTATTTTCTCTCATCTTCAACAGCAGCTTCAAAACCCAATCTACCGAGGCCTTGCGGAGGCAATTCGTGCAACTGAATGGATTTCAGGAGTCGTGGAGCGGAGCTATTAAGGAGAAGGCGGGAGTCTTCAGAAAATTTGAGCTGTATGATCTTGAGGGTGATCCTCGCCAGTTAACGGATATCGCGACCAGAGAACCCGAAGTGACGGAGCGCTTAAAGAGAGAGTTGCTGCGGATCAATGCCAGCGTGCTGGCCGATGCTCCGATCTGGGGCAAGGAGGCAGTTGAGAGAGAGAATGAGGAAGAGACCTTGGAGCAGTTGCTTGTCAGGTTGAATACCCATGATCTTCCTGCCGCCTATAAGGTTGCCGTGCATCAGGACTACGTCGACCGGCGAATTGAAGAGATGAAGCCCACCCAGAGGCCACTGGTTGGGGCACTCTGGAAGGAACAACGACGTCTGCACCCGAACATGAAAAATCGGGGCCACTCGTTTATACGGATTCTCGAGTACGTTGCCAGAGGTGGGGTAATGCCTTCGAAGTGATAATCGAGGGGCTAGTCACCTTGTCAGGAGGGTGGGTCCGAGCTCTTAATGCCTTTGGGGTGAGCTGGCGGATCGGGAGGGATTCGAACCCTCGATACCCTTTTGGGGTATACTCCCTTAGCAGGGGAGCGCTTTCGACCACTCAGCCACCGATCCGGGATTCCAAGAGACTTGGTTGAGTGCGGAGAGAGGGAAACCACAGGGAGGGAGATTCGTCAATCTTGGGAAGGGTTATATTGTTGAATTTTCGTGTCATGTGGATTGTTCAGACTATGAAGAGGCGTGTGGTTTTATTCCCAGTTATCCCCATTGGCTTTCGTGATAATGATCCTTCTCGGATCTATCACCAGTTGTAGCTTGTCAGGAAAAGCGGATGGAACCGGCAATGGAGTGGCGGAGCTTGGTGGGCAGATAGAGGACCATCGAACCGTCGAGAAAGCGGAGGCTCCTGCGATGAGAGTGGTCGGCGAAATCGTCTCGGTACACCCGGGGGAACAATTTGTTCTCGTCAAAAGATTCCTTCAAACCGAAGTGTTCGGGAAAAGTGATCTGATTGCATCGGTGAGTCCGGAGGGAAGGACGAGTTCATTGGCCCTGACAGGAGAGAAACTAGGGCGCTTTTACGCCGCTGATATCCAGGACGGGCAACCTGCGAAGGGAGATTTGGTCGTGGTCCGGAGGACGGATGAGAGAGATCCACCTGCGGAGAGCCCGGTGGAAAGGGCGCTGATTGATCAGGCAGGGGAATAGCTCGTTTTAAAAAAAACACCGGAAATTCAGGCCTTTAAGAGAGGTTTATTGCCCGACAGAGCTCGAATACCTACTTTTTTTTAATTACACTCTTGAAAAGTTTATAAAAATTGGAATACCCTTCTCCCGAAGCTGCTGGGCACCCAAACCTACCAAATATCATCACAGTCGAATACTCATGAAATCAAGCACAGCCAATCAATCAAGAGGAGCGGTCCAAGCGGACGCTGATCGTCTTGCGGACTTTGTCCTCTTCACACAGCGCTCCTGCATCCTCAACCTCTCCAACGAGCTTAACCGCGGTAACATCTCTTTCCCCCAGTTTTTCCTACTCGCCTACCTTTCGAGTGAGGACTACCTGACGATGTCCGATATCGCCAAGAAAATGGGCCATTCTACAGCTGCCGCTACTGGGCTTGTCGACCGGCTCGAAAAGCTCGGTTATGTGGAGCGAGTGCACGCTGCCGAGGATCGTCGTAAGATCAATGTGCGGATACCCCACAAGGGTACAGAGCTTGTCGCTCACATGCGTAAGGAAATCGCGGCAAACCTCGCCGACATCATGTCTGAGATGGACGAAGAGGAGGCAGAGACTCTTGATCACGCCCGGCGTGCGGTAACTCCCCGCTAGGACATAATTTCCATCATCCATGCCTCGGAAACTTGGCATGTTGAAGAAGCCCTCGTTATGGTTCCACCCATGACGGGGGTTCTTTCTTTTCTGGACAGGATTTGCTCAGGAAACGGAGTGAGGGCGAGCTTTGTGACACGTATCCCTGAGGTGGCGGTTTCGCGGGATAAGTGGGAGACCATCGCTCGACTTAAACCAGCGCATCGAAGGGCAGTAGAGGATCTCGGTTTCGAGTGGAACAACCTCTGGCGAGCAGAGCAGGTGCATGGAAACGTCGTGGTTCAGGTTCCCTCGGAAGGTGCTGAGGGCCAGATTGTGGAAGGAGCAGATGGGCTGGTGACCTGCGGCCGGGATCAAGTTCTACTGGGCATTTATGTTGCTGACTGCGCAGCGGTCTACATTCGCGATTGCCGGACGGGCGCTCTCGGCCTGGTGCACTCAGGGAAGAAAGGGACGGAGCAGGGTGCTGTCTTGAAAGCCATCTCCAAGATGTCTGCAGAATATGGGTCCGATCCGTATGATTTGGAAGTGGCGGTCTCTCCCTGTATCAGGCCACCCCGGTATGAAATAGACCTTCCTGCTCTTCTGCATGAGCAGTTGTCGGGGGTGGGAATTCCGCCGGGGCAGATCGCCATCAGTAACGATTGCACCGGCGCCAAGATCGAAAGCTATTATTCCTACCGGATGGAGCAGGGAAAAACGGGACGAATGCTCGCCCTCCTCGGGCAGAGGGTGAACAATGCGCCTCGAGGATGACCATTTTTGCTCCAGCGAAGCTCAACTTGTCTCTACGAATTCTCGGTAAGCGGGAGGATGGATTTCACGAGTTGGAGACTTTGATCACGCCCTTAAAAGGGCTGTGTGATCGCCTTCAGATCACGCCCTCTCACTCCTTCAGCCTGGAGACCTTTGGTGCGGAGGTTGGTCCGGCAGAAGACAACCTTGTCACGAAGGCGCTACGTCTTTTTGAAAAGCGAACGGGACTAACGTGCCCCTATGAGATCAAGCTGGAGAAGAGAATTCCTGCCGGGGCGGGTCTCGGTGGCGGAAGTAGTGATGCGGCAGCACTTCTCCGATCCTTGAACGAAATCGAAGGGACGGGAATTGGCGGTCATGAGCTTGAGGAAATGGCTGCCCTTCTGGGATCGGATGTACCCTTTTTCCTCCGGGATTCCGCATGCTGGTGCCGGGGAAGAGGCGAGGTTCTAGAGGAGACGTCTCTGCCACGGCAGAAGGTCCTGCTTCTCAAGCCCGGTTTTCGCGTGAATACGGTTGATACGTATCACAGGTGGGCTGGATCAGAAAATCTTCCCGGTGTTTCCTACGAAGTTCAGAGGTTAGACGACCTGTGCATGATCAATGACCTGGAGCGACCGGCGTTTGCCAGATTCCCCTTTCTTGCCGAATTGAAGATGTGGTTACTCGATCACAGCGGTGTCAGGGCTGCGATGATGAGCGGCTCCGGCGCGACGGTGTTCGCCATTCTTGAGGAGGGGTCGATCGCGAGTGAACTGGTGGCCGATGCCAGCAGGGAACTGGATCCGAAGCTCTGGTGGTGGACTGGGTCTACATCCGGGGAACTCGGGGGGGACTGACCATTGAGTAAATCGTTGTGCCCGTGGGAACGTCCTTCAAACCGGCATCTGCGGGGCGAAGACCACGCTCGCGGTCATACAGGAACATGATGACGGAACCGGATCCGTGATTCTCGAAAAAATCTTTGAGGGTGAAGACATCGGTAAGAAGCGTTTTCACGATTCGCCCATTACTGGAGGCGAGATTCTCAAGCATCTGAAATGTGGGTTCTCCACTAAAACAAATTCTGCCCCGGCGATGGGCGGCGACAGATGTTGTAGGATGGTGATCCTTGTCAGAAGGAGGAATCTGCCAGACGTTGGCCTTTCCGAAGATGTGGGCATATTCATGAGTGGCGAGGGAGTTTACTTCGTCGTTAGAGGTTCCTGCCACGAGATGAGTTACGCCGGGGAACTCGAGATTCTCTTCCGCATGTTCGGAGAGAATATTTGCTCGAATGGCGTGAAGGCCTGCCATCCGAGCAGCGGCTATATTCCCATAGCGGGTGTCGAGGAGCATCACCGGATGGCCATCTTTCTGGAGAGAAGATGCGATCTCACGTATCCAGAGGTCAGCACCGGCAAAGAGGATTCCGTCCGTGGCAGGGGGAGCGACACCCAAAGAAAGAGCGAGGCGCCTTGCACTCAGGCCATAAAGGAACACCGTTCCGATGATAATAATGAACACTGTTGGGACCATCTGCGTTGCCTGGTCTGCAATTTCAGGTGAGAGGAGGCCCTCATGCGCGGAGTGATCGAATTCAATGGCGAAGACCGAGGTCACCGCTGCGGCAACAATTCCCCTGGGCGCGAGAGCTGCGAGAAAGGATCGCTCACGGAAATCCAGTTTCCCAGATCCCAGACAGGAGAGATAGACAGAGGCGGGGCGGACAGCGAGGATCAGGACTGCCAGAAACAGGAGGCTCGGGATGACTACCGAAAATAGATCAGAGGGATTGATACGACCAGCAAGGACGATAAAGAGAACCGAAATGATGAGTACTCGCAGGTTTTCGTTAAACTCGAGGATCTTGCGGACCGAGACGGATTTCTGGTTGGCAAGGGCGATCCCAAGGACGGTGACGGTGAGAAGTCCGGATTCTTCCTGAAAAGAATTCGAGGCGGCGAAGACCGCAGCGACCACTGCCAGAAGAAAAACGCTCTCAAGGAACTCAGGGATGTAGTGCCTCTTCAGAAGGAATTCGATGACCTTGGCGATCACGAGGGCAAGAACGATACCAACCAGGATCGTCTTGATCAGGGCGATGAACACCGCATTCCCGGCAGATTGAATCCCGCCCGCAATGGCGGCCTGAAATACAAGAACAGCTAGGATTGCTCCGATGGGATCAACAACGATTCCCTCCCACTTCACAATCGAGGAGATCTTCCGGGAAGGTTTGATGACTCGCAGAAGCGGTCCGACCACGGTGGGTCCAGTCACAACGAGGATGGCTCCGAGGAGAGCTGCGACCCGCCAGTTCCACTGAAAGATCAGGGCTGCGGCGATGCTGCTGAGAGTAAAGGCAATGGCGACCCCGAGGGTGCAGAGGCGGAGGATCGGTGCTCCGGCCTGCTTGAGTTCGGAGAACTTCAAGGTTAGGCCTCCCTCAAAAAGGATGACGGCAACAAAGAGGCTTACTACCGCCAGGAGAGTATCTGTTTCACCGCCGAGGTAGGCGTCGACCTGGATCCCGGTGGTCAGGGAAAGTCCAAACCCAAAGGCGAGCAGAATAAGTATGGAAGGGATTTTCAGACGCCATGCGAGCCACTGGGCGAGGATTCCGAGGGCGAGGACTAGGGCAAGGTATGCAACTGGGGTCACAGCTAGATTGTGTGGAATCGAGGGTCCTGAGAGAACTCCTAATTGCCTTTACAGGGGATTTACGGGACCGAATGAGGGGTGCCAGAGAGCAGAGGGCAGGCATTTGATGTGATTTGAAAAGTTCGTGGTTTTCATGGACCTCTGGAGAGGTCACGTATGGGTCGTGCGAAACCGCTTCTACCAGGAATTCGACTACGAGAGGTTGTCTGGCGCCTTGCCGGCGGAGAGTGATTTCCGTAGCCCTTTTCAGGTAGACCGCGACCGGGTCCTCCATACGACGGCTTTCCGGCGCCTTCAGAACAAGACTCAAGTTTTCTGGAGTGGAGAATATGATTTCTATCGCACGAGATTGACCCACTCACTGGAGGTCGCCCAGATTGGGCGATCTATCTGTGGATGGCTTCTCGCCTCCACCGATAATTTTTCACCCGACAACACGATTGATCCTGATCTGGTGGAGGCTGTGTGTCTTTCCCATGACCTTGGTCATCCACCCTTCGGGCATGCGGGTGAGAGATCTCTCAATCACTTCATGGCTCCTTACGGAGGATTTGAGGGAAACGCCCAGACGTTAAGGCTTCTGACGGAACGCATCTTTTCACAGCGGCGGACCGGTATGGATCCCTCGCGCGCTTTTGTGGACGGGATTCTCAAGTACAAGTCGGGGTGGGGCGAGCTTAGGGAGGCACAGGGGAAGGAACCTGCAAATCACTTTATTTACGACGACCAGGCGGAATATACGGCATGGACATTGGGAGGACGCCCATTTCCTGCGGAGCTGGAGGTTGGCAAGGTGAGAGATGGGTTCAAATCAGTGGAGTGCCAAATCATGGATTGGGCCGACGATACGGCCTACTCTCTGAACGATCTTGCCGACAGTGTACGTGCGGGATTTCTCACTGAGGAATCAATCCGCGGGTGGGCGGAGAAAAAGGAATTGGACTCCGGGCGGGACAGCCCGCTCGGTGACCTGATACGAGCAATCAGCCGGGGGCGTATAGACTCTTTTGTGGGACACCGGATAGGTCTCTATGTGAAAGCATCCAAAGTTGAGGAGGTCAGAAATTTTCTCAGTGGAGAAAGTAGCCGTTATCGGTATCGCGTGATAGTAGATGCCGCGACACAGGAAGAGAGTGAAATATTCAAGCGTCTTGCCTTCGAGGTAGTGTTCCTTTCCACTCAGCTAAAGCAGCTTGAGCACAAGGGGAGCCTGATGTTGCGCGAGCTATGGAAACTTTTCCACCGTCGTTACGTGGAGCAGGAGCCCATTGATGGACAGTTCTTCCAGTTACTACCGCCTGAACAGGTCGACGAGATTGAGAGCGTGGCGACCACCGGAGATCGGGCCAGACTGGTTTGCGACTTTCTTGCAGGAATGACCGACGGCTACGCGGTGCGAATGTATCAGCGATTATTCTCTCCTGGATTTGGATCCATTGGCGATATCGTTGGATAGAGGGCCCAACGGAAAACGCCCCGGCTCGCTAGAGCACGGAGCGTTTAATAAAGCTTTCGGTTAAAGCTTTCTGGTTAGGAGCCTTTGGCTTCTTTCCAGTCCTTGCAGACGAATCTCTTAGCCGTCTTTCCGAGGGCCTTAACTACGTCTTCCTTGCTGATGCCACCCTTCTCAGCCATCACGACGATGGTCTGGGTCTTGGGTGCCTTACCGGCTTTGATCTCGACAGTCTTAACGCCTGCGAGGCTTTTGAGCGACGAACTGACGCTCCTCTTACATCCGGCTCAAGTGACACCTGTGAAGGTGGCCTCGTATTTGACGTCCGCCCCATAGGCGACGCCCAACAGCATTACCGCCAAGAAGGCGATGAGGTGGTGTACTTTCATTGTTCTAGAACAGATGGTGTTGCCCATCCGCCCTTATCATACGTGGGGAATTTTAAATCTCAATCGTATGTTCGACTCCGAGCGACCGACTTACCATGTTTATATATACCTTATAATGAGCGAGTTACATTAATTAAGTGAAATGACCCCCAAAGATTTTTCACGAAATGAGGCGCCTCCGGCACGAGGAGGAGGCAAACGGGGTGCTGGCAAACGCGGTCTGAGATGGATACGCCAGACTCCTGGCGGGGTTATTTGTAGGTCTGCAACCAAGCGGCAAGATCAGCGATGTCCTGCTCGGTCAGGCCGAGGGTCCCGGGATCATACATAAGGGATCGCTTGAAACTTTGCCTCTGCTCGATTTGTTCCCTCGGGATCAGCTGGGTCAGTCCGCCGGCAGACTGAATGACAACCGGGGGGGAGTCATCGCGCCCGAGTTCACTGTTGTTAAAGGCGATGCCATGAACACGTTTCCCATTCTTCAAGAGGACCTCAGTTCCTCCGTAGCCGAGCGCAATCTCGGCTGAGGGATTGGCAATGGCTTGGATGATCACCTCTTTTTCTTGGTTCCGTGCCCAACCCCTAAGGTCTGGTCCATAGTCGGTTCCTTTATCTTCGATTCTGTGGCACAGGATACACTTGGCAGATGTTAGCTTGCCGCGAGCCGGGTCACCGGTGAGTTTGATGATTTCGTTGATGTCAGGGACCGGTGTTATTGGGGATGGGACAGGGGAGGAGGAGATCAGAAGAGTTTCCGGGTCGTAGATATTCTGCTCCTTGAGTGCTTCCCGGAGGTCGTATTTTGACCACTCGCCAGCCACGTTTCTCATGAGCCAGGCAGTGGCCTCACCCCTGACTGGGGATTCCGGTGAGGCTAGCTCGAGCATTATTTTGGCGGCTCTCGCATCGTCAATGAAGGCGATGGACTCAATGGCGAACTTTCGTTGTTCCATGCTCAGGGAGCGATCAAGAGCGCGGATCCTCAGATCATCGAGTGAGGCCGGCCCCCAAAGGCGCCACGTCAGACGCGCAAAGGACTGGGGCCAATCAGAGGGGGGGCCGGGCTGTAAACGTTGTCGCAGCACTTTCCAGATCGAACTCTCCTGATTCGCGGCTCCAAGGCCGATCGCCTCGACTGAGTTTTTATCTCCGGTGTCACACCGCCGCGCAAGTTCTACGAAAATGTCGGCAGTTTCCCCAGCGGGTAGATCTCTCAGGGAGAGCGCGATTTCCCTGCGGACCTGGGGAGAAGGATCGGCAGCAAGAAGTCTGGCATATGGAATCATGGGGTGGCCTGCCCGGCGTAATGAACGGTAGGCGAGGACGCGATGCTGCGACCGATCATCACGGAGAAGAGCGATACACTTCCGTAGTCCTTCTTCACCAAGGTAGGGGAGAAGCCATACGGCCCGTGCTGCAATCCATTCGTTCTTGTCATCGAGGAGCTCTGCTACTGCGGGAAGAGCCTCTGACCCCGCGGCGCGGAGACCGCAAAATCCGAGATGGCGGACATTGACGGCTGGGCTCCGAAGGGCGGTGATTTGGCCGCTCAGGGTGGCGGTATCCACCGGGGGGACCACTGGCTTAAAGCCACGTGGGGCAATTCGGTAGATCGTTCCTGAGAAGGAGCTGTCCATGTGTCCAGACGCTCCCACACGTGGATCAAACCAGTCGCAGACATAGATTGCACCATCCGGCCCCACGGTGATATCGCTGGGCCGGAAAAAGCTGGGAGCAACCTTCTCGATGTTCGTGTTTTTCGGTCCCCCGCCTACGAAGTCTGCTCCATCATACTCTTTTTCGGGATTGGTTGTGAGGAAGTCGAACCGGTTGAGCTCAAAGGTGCCCTTGGAGGGGCTCGGGTGATATCCAAGGACGGTATTAAGAGCGGTGTCACAACTAAGGAGGGTGCCATTCCACTTCTTACCCAGGGCGCCGTTTTCGTAAAAGGTGATGCCCGTGGGAGCACCTCCTCCGTAGACGTCCCCCGCATCCATCGTGCCCGGGTCATCCTGCCGCCAGTGAACCCGGGCGTAGGTCTGACCAGGTCGGCGGACCGCCTTGTTCCTTTGTTTGCCATCCCGTGTAAAATACCCTGCGCATCCATATTCAAGAGCGAAGGAGGTGCGGCATCCCCTGGGGTCATCGTTATCATTCTGGAACATGTCTCCGAACGAGGTCAGGATCTGCTCGTAGGTATTACGAAGCCCATGGCTGACGATCTCAGCCTCGGAGCCGTCGGGGTTCATCCTAACGGCAAAACCCGAGATCCACACATGACCGTCCCCCGAGGTTTTCCCGGTGGTGGAAAGGTGGTCCGCCGGCCAGTTTGGACCCCGGCTGCCATAGGTGCCACCGAGGTAGAATGTTTTACCGGACTTGTCAGTGAAGACTGCTCCGCAGTTCCCATTGTTGAAGTAGAACTTTCCTCCCGGACCAGCCACCAGAGAGTGAAGCCCATGATCATGATTGATAGCGTTGAATCCAGTGAGAATGACCTCCCGTTTGTCGACCGCTGGATCAAATCTCAAGTCCCTGTTCACATCGGTATAGGCGAGGAGATCTGGAGGTTGAGAGACGTAGACGATATTGTCGAAGACCGCTATTCCAAGGGGCGCGATAAAGCCTGTTTCCTGCACGAAAGTGTGAGAGTGGTCACACTTCCCATCTCCGTCCGTATCCTGGAGTACGACGACCCTGTCACCAGCGGGCCTTTGGCCCTTGTTTCCACGGTAGTTCACTCCTTCGGTGACCCATATCCGACCCTTATGGTCGATATCCATGTTGGTTGGGTTGTAGAGCTGAGGAGTGGTGGCCCAGACGGTTACTTCAAGAGACGGGTCCACTTGGAACATCTCGGGAGGAAGGGCTCTGGGGGCATTTCCAGGCCTCCACTCGTCCTCTGCAGGCAGTGAAGTGACTGCGCACAGGAAAAGGATGAAGAGCGGGTTTGGCTTCATGACTCGGGACGATTTGGTGAGGGATAGAGGGGAATCCCATGAGCGATGCGGATAGCCATGAATCTGCTTATTTCTTCTGCGAAAGCTTCCAGCTGAGCTCTTCCTGTCTCCACGGACGAATACGATTCCGGAACTTTTCCCGGGTAGCTGCTACGTGCGACGGTAGAACCACACTGCCTGAATTACCCCATTCGCGGCGGACAAAGGTCAGAATGGAGGCCACCCATTCGTCATCATTACCCGCCCCAAAGGGAGCCATCAGACCCTCGTAGTTCCTCCCGTCGAGTTCGCCCGTCAAACCGTGCAACATGATCTGGATGGAGGCTTCCCGATTGCCTTCAAGGCGAGGGGATTCGGGGAGCGGAGGAGCAAGGACACTCGTGCCGTCAGGGCTTGTAATTCCGCGGCCGTCCGGTGCATGACAAGTAGTGCAGAGTTCGCGGTAAATGGTCTGGCCGCGGTCGAACAGGAGTTGATGCTCCTTTTCAAGAGGTGGCGAATGCTGGGCGAATTCCCGTCCGTAAGTTTCGAGCCCGGGCCACGAGAACATAAAGGAAATCGCCTGTAATTGTTTTCGGATTTCCGGTTCGTTGCGTGCTTCTAGGAGGATAAGACCCGCTGGTTTGGCTGTGAATTGAATCACTCTCGCTCGTGGCGGGTTCTGTCTGGGAGAGACAACGGTAGCGGCAATTTTCTGAAGCATGGAAAGGGCGCGAGGGCTTTTTTCTCTTGCGATGAGGTCGAAGAGCTTCTGGAAGCTCCGGGGATCCCCGGCTGCGACTGTTCCGGCGATGCAATAGTGCTGCCACTTTTCCAGCTGTGCTGTGGTTTTTTCATCAATCGCATCACCTTGAAAGACCGGTAGCGCGAGAAGGGCAGAAAGCAAATCAACAAGAAATCGACGGGGAGATCCGGCTGCCACAGCATTCAGAATTCGCTCATTCATCGGGTGCTTCTTGATGCACCTCAAGATAAGATCCTTTCCCTGATCGTGATCTGCTCTGCCAGCAGTGAGGACAATCTGGGCAGCGACCGCGGGATCGGGATCCCCGGTCAAGGTCCGGAGTCTCTGGTAACAATGAGAGGAATGATCTCCCTTGAGAAGGCGTTCCATGGTTCGGACGGCTGCGACACGGACACGGGAGTCTCGGTCTGCAAGGGCAGCGAAGCAGGTGTCCTCACCCAGTTTTCTCAGGCCGTCAAGGGTCCAGAGGGCGTGGAGGCGGCCAAGGGCATTCTGATGGTTCGTTGCCATCTTCTGGAGGGCAGGGGCGACAGAGGACTCCTGCCTGGTAACAAGAAGGCTCTGCGCGGTGTCACGCCACCAGCCGTTGGGATGAGCGAGAGCTTCCACCAGTTTGGCCGGAGTTGCTCCGAGCAGATCAGGTTTGGGCCCTGGATTAATTCCCTCACGAACCACCCTGTATATTCGCCCCCTTCCTATATTTTTTTCATATCCTGCCTTGAGGATTTCACCCCGCAGGTAGTCTGTAATGTAGACTTTCTCCTGGATGATGCCGTGATACATGTCGACGATGTAGAGGCAACCATCTGGGCCGGTCGCAAGATTGACGGGGCGAAAATTTCCATCCACGGAGGAGATGAACTCTCCGGAGGTGGCCTCGTAGTTGTTGGCCAGTTCGATATGCCCGGACTTCGTGTAGCGCACGCCTGAGCGCCGGATGAGTCGACCCACCGGTTCACAGACCAGGTAGTCTCCGTAGATATCCTCCCCCAGACGGTCCCCCCGGAACAGGGTTTGCCCGCAGGCGGAGGTGAATGTTTTGAGGGTGCCATCTTCGGGGCGGGCCATGCCGGGACCACTTTGCAGGTCCGGGGTGACCATGGAGGGCCAGACGCTTTGATGGTTTTCCATGCCGCGGATGGCTGCGGCCATCGGTCCGCGCCGTATTTGTCTGCGTGGATCCGGCTGATGGTAGCGTGGAGGAACAAAAAGTGCGATCGCAGGAACTCCGTTGGTGGAGAAGAGAAGGCGCCCTTCGTCGTTGCGCGTCAGACCCCACTGTCCGGCCACAAGGACTCCTTCGCTCCGTAATGTGCGGTTGGTCAACTGGTAGCGCCGATCGTGCTGGGAAACATGAATCCAGTTGTCGATCCCCCAGAGAAGACCGTTGGCCTTGTGCTCGACATTGCTGGAGCGCATGGAAAAGCGGTCGAAGACCTTTTTCCTCGTATCTGCAACCCCGTCCCCGTCAAGGTCCCGGCAATACCATAGATCCGGAGGTTCTCCAACGAGGAGCCCGTCATCGACTGCCAGAATGGCTCGCGGTTCGACGAGGCCGTCAAGGTAGACGGAATGCCGGTCCATTCTGCCATCACCGTTCGTGTCTTCGTGCAGGGAGATCCTTCCCACGGGGTCCTGGGCCCCGGTACCGTCGATATCCTGCATGTAGCCGCGCATTTCGGCTACGAACATACGACCGTTTCCGTCCCATGCGATGGCGACTGGTTCACGGATCTGCGGTTCGGAGAGAACCAGCTCGAGTCGGAAACCAGATGGTAGCCTGATATGTTTAATTGCCTCCTCTGGCGCAAGGGGAAGGAGAGCAGGGTGCTTTTCCACCAACCTTCCTGGTGGGGAGGCCTGCCCCGTCATGCCGGTAAGCACAATGGAGAGGAGCGCTAGAGAGTTGACTCGCATGGGTTGACCAGATGCTGCATGGAGAGGGTTGAAGATCAAGTGAACCTTGGATCACTCCATCGCACAGATGTGTGGGTTTCATTCACATTCCGATCAAGGATCTGCTCCTTGTGATTGAGGAATCGGATAAATTGAGGCACTAGAGGAAGCCAACTCTGGCTCGATATGGGGAAGATTCGCACATTCAGGTATTTTCGCCCTTTCGAGCACGACCGGATGAATTTCCATCCGGAGGAACCTCTGCGCTACGATCACTTTGAGTTCAAGGCGCTCGATCGCTTCAGGGGGGATCTTGAGCTTCTCGTGATTCCGGTGGAGAGCCTGCACCGGATTAGTGAGATTCTGTCTGAGTTGGGCCTGAATGATTCCCGTGAGGTTTTCGAGCAGCAATGCCGTGAGGTCATTTCAGTTCCGGAAAAACACATCAATGAACAGACAGGTAAAGGGCAGGTCACCTTCAGGGTTCATTTCAAAAATGTCCCCGGATCACTGGCTTCGATCAATGGCCGTGCTCTGGTGGTCCTCTGTCTCCATCTGTTGCAGGATCGGAACCGCGCGGGAAAAAGTGATTACAGGGTGGCTGGGTATGCCCATGTAAACAGTTTTGATTACATGGACCATCCCACGGGCAGGCTCCTTCCTTCCTATTACTACAATCTCCTGCGGGTCAGTAGCTACTCGGAGAATGGTAACGAGCTCTACCGTCAGTGCGGCATGTTCGCTACGATTTTCTCCGTATTTGATGAGCTGACCAAGATTAACGGAGTGAACGTCGGATACGCCAACTTTGGGAAGGAGAACCGGGGCATGCAACGATCAATGGACACTCTTTCCCGGCTATTTAAGAAGGGATACCATAAGTTCCACGTCGACTCCTACATCAAGATTCATCGTCTCTTCAGGAGCAGGCGCTGGCGCAAACACCTCGTAGACATTTCGGATGATGAGAGTCGTCTCAGGGAATTTCATGAAAAAAACATCAAGGAGCGAGGCAGGTTCCTCCTCCACCAGTATCCTACCTATGATTCGTTCAAGGCGATGTTTGAGGGCGTGCGATCTCACAGCAGCACGAGCCGGGTCTACATGCTGCCGGGCAAGGATGGAGAAATGCTTGCGGCGGCCATGGCCGTAAACTGGGGAGATTACTTTGCCCTGACTCTTGAAAAGCCGAGGGGACTTTTCAAGCTGGTGGCCTCAATGAAGGTGATGGATCAGATCCTTTGGCCGATTCATTCCATTGGAGAAAAGCGGGACGTTGCAAAGCTATGGAAGGGTCTGGCATACCTGTATGAGAAAGAGAGCGGGGTTCACCTGTCGCTCATGATGTCTCAGCCCGGAGACCCGTATGCGCGTCTGAAGCGAAGCATGCTGCATGATCCATTCGTCTATTTTACGATGTATAACAGGCAGGATGAATACCTGGCTCTGGAGGCGTCCTGCCGGCTGAGGGGTGGAGGAATCTCCATCTTCACGGAAACGCCGCTGACCTGAGCCCGCGGGGGGTGTGACCCCGTTATTCCTTCTCGCCGACAGGACCAGAATGAATTAGATCGAGAATGGACTGTGGAAAGGTGTGTATCGCCGCAGTCTCTGAATCCTGATCCCATGACGAGAACATATTGCATGATGACCCTTGCGAAATCAACAGGCCGCTTCCTATGGCCTCTTTTGCTCGGTTGTTTCCCGCTGGAGGTGAATGGTGAATCTGCTCAGGTCCTTGATCTCGAGAGAATGAAAGGGTTGAGGAGCTTTGCGGAAGCTGCGCTTCAACACGGGCGCGATACCTACGGGAAGAAACATAGTCCGCTATTCGTTGACTCGCTTGAAGTGAGCACTATGAAGGCGCCGGAGAAGATGTATATCCATCGTCTCGGGGGTCCGGGCCCCCGCTCGAAGCAGCCGTTCCAACCGGTGATCTCCTCGAATCTTGCTTATCAGGGAAATCTCATGCGTTTTCTCGTTGGGATCAGTAACCTGACTGGTGATGCGCGCTTCGAGGAGGCCTACAAGGAGAGTCTTCGCTACTGCTTCAGGCATTATGCAGTTCCCAATGGATTGCTCCAGATGGGGCATCATCGCTGGGTGAACCTGAATACCGATGATCAAGACGGCAACGACTGGCCGGCTGGGAAAAGCGGCCATGAGATGAAACGCGATTATCCCTATTACCCCCTTTTCTGGGAGACGGATCCGGTTGCAGCCCGTCGGATGATGACCGCACACTGGGACTCTCACATTCAGGACTGGGGCTTCATGAACTTCACCCGGCACGGGAGCTACGTGAAGGAGTTGAATGAGGAAACCGTCTGGAACCAGCCCATCACCGATCCGGTGGTAGGTATCGTCAAGGGGAACCTCACCTTCTTTGATTCTGGGTCTGACATCATTTACGCCGGAGCTCAGCTCGGTCTCCTGAATGATGATGACAGGCCGCTTTTCTGGGCCCAGAGGCTTTATGCGCGCTATTCTGAGAGTGCCCATCCGCGGACTGATCTTCCTCCTTGGCATCATACCTCCCTGCGGACCTTCGGCTCCGAGGAAGAGCCTGTTCCAGAATACGCCCTGATCACATCGGGATCGGCGGGCCTGATGAATGGGGGAGGGATTGCGATGTTGAGGCTGGGGGAAGAGCTCGGAGCGAAGGGTCGTTATTACCGTGAGACGATGCTCAAACACCTGAAGGCCTATGCGAGGCATTGCTACCGTCCGGATGTCAACCAGATGCGCAACATGCTGTTTGACGGAACGGATCTCGCCGATCGCGAAGTGCGGAACACGAAGCCCGGCGAGGAAGGTAAAAGTTCGTGGGCTCCGTGGTCTCCTACTCCCACCAATATTCTGGCTTTTGCGATCTGCAATCGACAGAGCAAGGACCGGAAGATCTGGGAGACTCTGCGGGCGATGTTCCGTGGTAATAACCTGGGGGATATTGGGGACCAACAAGGGAAATCACACCGGCTCAATCTTGAGACTGCGGAAGCCAATTACCTGCTTATTTTTCCGCTGGTGGAGCTTTTCAAGGCGACCGGTGACAGGTCCTACCTGGCGCTGGGCCGGGCCATCGCCAACAATGCCTTCGGGATGCATTTCCGTCGAGAGCAGGGACTCTTCACTCCGAGCCCGCTGCATCGGATCGCCAATCTCTGTTCTGCAGAGCCGCTGGCGCTGCTCACTCTCGAGGCGGCCCTGCGGGGAAGGCTTGATGAGGTGCCCTCCTATGCCGGCAGTAATGAGGGCGAACAGATGCCTTTTCTCCGGGCACTCGAATCCAGACCTTATATGCCAAGTGTTTCCCACCTTTATTATCCGCACATTGCAACGGCTCTTTGTGACGACCTGCTTCCCTCCTCCTCGCGGGATACGAGTGTTCCCGTCATGTCATGGGCTGTCTCTTATACACATCTCCGAGCCCACGAGACAGGCAGAAATCTCGTATGCCGTCTTCTGCT
>CAXEFH010000018.1:0-22977 GCA_963989605.1 uncultured Roseibacillus sp.
AATGATACGGCGACCACCGAGATCTACACCTCTCTATTCGTCGGCAGCGTCAGATGTGTATAAGAGACAGGCTGGTAGAAGTCCAGAAAGCAATGAAACAGGGGCATCCGGGAGCCCGGCAAATTTACCAGTCGATCGGAAGTTATCTTGGTTATACCATCGCGCATTACGCCGATTTTTATCGAATCGAGAACCTTCTTGTCCTCGGAAGGGTTACATCCGGACAAGGTGGTGAGATCATACTTGAAAAAGCTAAAGAAGTGCTCCGGGACGAATTTCCTGATCTGGCAGATCAGATCACGATGACGACCCCGGACGAAAAGATGAAACGACACGGTCAAGCAGTTGCAGCCGCAAGCCTGCCTGTCTTCTCTCCGTGATAACCCGATACTCTCATGAATCTTTCAAATCCCACTGCCACCATTTTCATTCCATCCGGAGAACAGGAGCAATCCGCCCTCGCCCGGATCACACATCTTGGAATCGGAGCTCATCAGGACGATCTGGAGTTCATGGCCTTTCATGGGGTCGAGGCATGCTACCGGCAGAGCGATAAGTGGTTTGGCGGTGTAACCTGCACCGATGGAGCGGGGAGCTCGAGGATTGGCCCCTACGAGGAGCTCTCTGACAAGGAGATGTGCGAGGTTCGATCGCGAGAGCAGGATAATGCGGCGCTTGTCGGTGACTATTCCGCCATGATTCAACTCGATTATCCCAGCCACGTCATCAAGAAGCCTTCCAACGTCTCTCCGGTCGAGGACCTGATTACCATCCTCGATTCAACGAAACCTGATATCGTCTACACCCATAACCTCGCTGACAAACACTCTACTCACGTAGCAGTGACCGCAAATGTCCTGAAGGCGCTACGTGCCCTTCCCCCCGAGGACCGTCCCGGGCAGGTGCTGGGCTGTGAGGTCTGGAGGGGCCTTGATTGGATGCTTGATTCCGACAAAACCATCCTCGATGTCAGCCCCCGCCCCAACCTCGCATCTGCAATTGGAGGTATCTTTGACTCCCAGATAGCAGGGGGAAAACGATACGACCTAGCTGTGGAGGGGCGGCGAGTGGCGAACGCCACCTTTTATGACTCTCATTCGGTCGACAGCGTCGAAAAGCTCTGGTTCGCCATGGACCTCACTCCCCTGATCCATGATCTGAGTCTCGATCCCGTAGACTACGCTCTGTCCTTTATCAGGAGGTTTGAAAATGACGTCCGCGAAGCGGTCGGCGCGCATTTCCCATGACGGCCCGGACCGCGAATATAAACACGGCAGATTCTACCCCATTCGGAGTTCGCAGGAAGTCACTCCCGCGAATGGCTCTTTGACTCTTCTCCCGTTTAATTCATCCTGCCACTTCTCACCCGTTCCCACCGGCAATGCGCCCTCTCTCCATTTCCTGGCCAGAAACTACGGTGTTGGCACTCTGCGCCATCATGATGCCCGCTGGCGTCCTCACGGGGTCCGGGCTGGAGAATGGAGAAGTTCAGGCTAACGCGCAGTTTCTATCGGGGGGCGCTACGGTAGGGCGGGAGGAGCAACTAAGCATGGAGGTGCAATCCCCGGGCTCCAGCCAGGTCCCTCCTCCCTCTAATGCAGCTCCATCTCTTGCCAGACTCGACGCCTCCATGCTCTCCGTGAGCCATCAGGTAACCGCTGGATCAAACAGCGCCCTAAATCAGTTTAATTCGGCAGCCCAGACACTGGTGGAATACGTTGACAGTGTGGTGGTGAATGCCGAGGGAGTCACTGCCGGGACGGAGCTTATTCTGACCGTGGCATGGGATGTTTCGGGGCAGTCAGTCTTCAATGCTCCGGATCGAATTCGAACTCGCAGCAGGCTTCTTCTGGATGCTGAGGGTATTGATCTCGATCCAGAGCCCGACGCACCGGAGCCTCCGAGACAGAAATGGTCTCGTGACGTTTCAAACTACGAGGAAACAATCGAGGGAGAATTCGGGGAGGTCCGATTTGATTTTCTCGTGCGGGCAGGGGTCCCTTCCCAGGGGAACATTCGCATGCGCAGTGCCACCGGAGTCATTGTCGGAGCCCGGGGATCCAATTTCACCGGGAGCTACGAATGTCAGGCAACAGGAGAGCTCACTGCCGAGGTCATCGGAGCTGTTGACCTCAGGACAAAAGATGGCCAGACGCTCTACCAGTGGACGACTAATTCACAATCCGGGATAGATTACGGAGCCCGCGACGACGATCCACCCGAGGCACCTGAGCTTACCGTCAGCCCTTCCGGGGCAGGGGAAGGATTCAAGGCCCTGTCATGGAGTTCAAAAGAAAATCACTACTATCTGATCGAATCGACCACGGGTAGTAACGTCTGGAAACGTCTGACTGAAGTCCCCGGCACGGGTCAATCGATCAGAATTGACTTACTCATTGATGCCCGGGTCACGGGATATCGTATCCAGGAAATTTTCGGATCTCAATCTACAGATCATGCCGTGGAGGCCCCAGCCCTCCACGTGATGAGAACCAGCGGCAGCGACCTGCAGATACGTCTCGCCTGGAATACTCATCCTCAGGAGATCTACCAGCTCAATGAGATTCTTGCCAACGGGAGTGAATCACCGGTTTTTGCTGCATCTGGAAACGGCGCTGCTGTCTGGTTTGATTTTCAAACACAGGGCCAGACCCGTGTGTTTCAGGTCAGAGCTATCAAAAACTGACCAGCCTGCACCGGCAGTGGGAGGATATCTCCTCAGGCAAGCGCCCGAGCCGCCTCCTTCGCAAAGTAGGTCAGAATAAGATCTGCTCCAGCTCGCCTGATCCCCGTCAGGCTCTCAAGGACAACCTCTTTCTCATCAAGCCATCCTGCGGCACTGGCAGACTTGATCATCAGATACTCACCGCTTACCTGGTAACCGGCGAGGGGAAGAGTCGTCTCACCCCGCAAGGTGGCAATAATATCGAGATAAGGGCCGGCGGGCTTGACCATGATCATGTCTGCTCCCTCTTCCTCATCGAGAAGAAGCTCCCGAACTGATTCTCTGACGTTGGCAGGATCCATCTGATAGCTCTTCTTATCTCCTTCCTTCGGAGCAGAATCAAGGGCCCCACGGAATGGCCCATAATACGAGGACGCATATTTAGCGGTATAGCTCAATATGGAGACCTGCTCGTAATTCGCACCATCCAGCGCTGCCCGGATTGCTCCGACTCGTCCGTCCATCATGTCACTGGGACCCACAATATCTGCCCCTGCATCTGCATGGCACAGAGCCTGACGGCACAGAACCTCAACTGTCTCATCATTCAAGATCTCAATTACTCCGTTTTCTCCCCGACTTAGCAACCCATCCTGACCGTCAGAATTATAGGGATCCAGGGCCACATCCGTAATAACTACCAGAGTCGGATGAGCAGCCTTGAGTGCACGGACGGCCCTTGGAACAAGGCCCTCAGGATTCACCGATTCTTCAGCCGCTGGGCTTTTGAGCCCACTGTCAATTGCAGGAAAAAGTATGACGGCAGGGATCCCCAGCGCATGAGCCTCCCCTGCCTCCTTGACCAGACTATCAAGCGACCACCGCATGCACCCAGGCATGGAGACAATATCTTGATCGTCTCCCTTATCATGAATGAAGAGAGGATAAATCAAGTCTGCCGGTGTGAGAACGGTCTCTCTCACCATTGCCCGAATTCCCGGGGACTTCCGATTTCGCCTTGGTCGCTGGTACAGGTTCATGACTATTTTCTATAATGGTTTCAATTCGTATCCATCCTGCCCGTCCTTGACGGTCCAACCCTGATTTTTGATCTCCTCGCGAAGGATATCCGCTCCTTCCCAGTCGTGGCTCTCACGGGCCATCTGACGCTTTTCGGCAGCGGCGATGACTTCGGGTGGCGCATCGGGGACTTCCGGGTCAGGTAAATGCAGTCCCAAGGCTGCTAGAATACCATGAAACCCATTCCAGTTCATCACCGGGTCGCCCTCAGTGGCTGCGGTCCGAAGGCCCCTGAAGAGCTGCCCCAGACCCTCGGCGGTATTCAGGTCATTCTTCAGGGCCGCTAACGCAGGGTTAAACACCCCAAGGTCATCCAACCCACAGAGGTCCCGGTAGGCAGGGGCATCCTGCCCTTCCTTTCCCGCGGCCCGGGCAAGAAGCGCCCCCGCCCGAGTTAATTTTGATAATGCTTCTCTCGCCGCGTGGAGCCCGTCGAAGGTAAAGTTGAGCTGCTTCCGATAATGAGCTCCTATCAGCGCATAGCGTACTTCCATCGGTGTTGCTCCTGGATCACTCTCCAAGTCTTCCAAGGTATGGAGATTGTTCAAGGACTTGGACATCTTTTCGCCATCGACCATGAGAAATCGCGGATGGAACCACGCCCGTGCAAACTCTCCGCCACACGCGCACCTTGACTGGGCAATCTCATTCTCGTGGTGAGGAAACTTGAGATCCTCTCCCCCACTGTGGAGATCAAAGCTATCGCCAAGGTATTTATAACTCATTGCGGAGCACTCCAGGTGCCAGCCTGGCCGGCCTTCTCCCCAGGGGCTGTCCCAGTAGTTTTCGCCATCTTCAGGACGGCGCCCTTTCCAGAGTACAAAATCGGAAACGCTGTCCTTTTCATATTCATCCGCATTTGCTCGCTGACCCTGCGTCTTTCCCAGTTCAAGATCCTGCTGATCCAGACGGGCCAGTTTGCCGTAGTCCTCAAAGGATGCGATCCGGAAGTAGACTGAGCCATCCTCTGAAGTGTATGCGTGCCCACGTTCCAGCAGCGACTCAATCATGACGATCTGCTCAGGAATATGCTCAACAGCGCTCGGCTCGATATGAGGCTCAAGACAATTAAGGGCCTCGCAATCCTCATGAAAACGCCTCGTCCATTTCCCCGTAAATTCCGCAAGAGGCATTCCACAAGCCTGTGAATCACGTATTGTCTTATCATCGACATCAGTGATGTTGCGAACGTGCTTCGTCCTCGTCCCGCTGACCTCCATGACCCGCCGGAGAACGTCATTCAGAACGAATGTCCTGAAATTGCCGATATGTGCCGGCCCGTATACCGTGGGCCCACAACAGTAAAAGCCGAAGACCTTGCCATCGGCAGGCTCCAGCACGCGCATCTGGCGCGTCATGGTATCGAACAAACGCACGCCGTGCTCTAACGGGGACACCCCTCCTCCGCAAGCCTCGGCTTGCCACGTCAGGATATGCGAAGAGGGCAATCTCCGGCATCAAGCAGTGTAAATCGCCTGAAACTGCATACAGATCGCGGAACTTCTGCCCCTCTCACTCACGAAAACGGCCCCTTGCAGTGACCGCTTCTCTTGCTAAACCTTCTGACGTGGCCTCTCCTCAAAAAGCCTCGTTCACACCAGAGCAGAAACGGGCTCTTCTCATCGGTCTGGGGCTGATTCTCGTGGTTGCTCTATTTCTTTTACTTGTTTGGCTGGGCATGTTCCTTCCGGGATTCGCAGGTGAGGTCTTCAGGAAATTAGCAGGGCTGCTTTGGACCCCACTGATTCTTGATAGCTCCCTGTTCATCCTCGGGGTGATTCTGGTCGTCTCTATGAATTGGTATATTCGTAGGAAATCAGGAGATGAATGCGTCTACCTCGAGCAGGTCGAAAACCCACCCTACGGTCTCCCTGAGAGGGCCAGGTCGGCGATCTTTGACGAGGAGCCTGAATCTCAGGGGATCGCTCCGAATCTTGCTGCTATTGAGGGGGCTCTCGCTCTGGATGATCTCTCCGAGGCAACTAGCCTTCTTTTTGAGCTCCCGCCCGACCGTCTGGAGGATTCTGAAGTCCTCGCCCTGAGGATAGCATTGGCACGACGCAAAGGGCATGAAAACAGAGCCAGAGATCTTTGGCGGCAACTCAAGTCTCAGGCTCCCCAGCACCCTCTGTGCGAGAATGGGGAGATGCCTGATCTCTCTCCTGAGGATTAAGACGTTCACCGCACCGACGACAATAGCGGGCGTCAAGCAAATGCCCTTGGACACCACATGAGGGGCAGGCATCCGTGGACTCATCCTGCCTGTTCATCGCTGCATTAACCGTTTCCCCGATCACAATTCCCGTAGGGACAGCCATTATGGAATATCCAATCAGCACACAAAGCGCGGATAGAAACTTTCCCTCCACGGTCAGTGGAGCAAGGTCTCCGTAGCCCAAGGTCGTAACGGTCACGATCGCCCAGTAAATACTGACCGGGATATTAGTGAACTTGCTCTGGGGCTGACCCGACTCAAGGAGATAGGCGATCGTTCCCATGAGCGTGGCGAGAACCACCATCGCAAAAAAGAAGACTGTGATTTTAGCCCGGCTCGCAAGAAGGCCTCGCATGATAATGCTGGCCCCTCGCATATGACCAACCATCTTAAGGACCCGGAACATTCTCAGCAGGCGGAGAATACGGATCACCAGCAGGGACTGACTTCCCGCGAGGAATATCCCGAGAAAGGTCGGAATCCATGACAGGAAGTCAATGATGCCGAAAAAGCTGAAGATGTAGCGGGCAGGACGACGTACAACCCAGATTCTAACAAAATACTCCGCCATGAATAACACGGTAAACGCCCACTCCGCAGCTTTGAGGGCGCCTCCCCAGCGAGCAGCGACTGAATCAATGCTGTCTAACATCACTGCCACAACGCTCAGGCCAATCGCCCAGAGCAGCAAAACATCAAAGGCCTTCCCCATCTTTGTTTCTGCTTCAAAGATTATCGCCCAGAGACGTTCTCGTACAACGCTACGCCCGGAAGGAAAAGAGTCTCCAGCCATCAGGGTTCATCATTGAAGATTGATCCCCGCTTGCAAACCGGAACCAGAACAGCAGAGCCATCCGCCTTACAGCAATACTGGCGATCGCACGGCCTCTGCCTGCCCTCAATGAACTTACTCATCACGTCCCAGAAGATTCCGCATCTGCTCGACCGATCGACGATTGTATTCGTCATCACTGATAATCAGCGGCTCGGGAAATACCTCTCTTCTAAACTCGGTGTGACGGTTGGCCGGCTTGTCCAACGGAGCGGCCGCTCCCTCCCGGGCCCCCGCCGCAGGCACGCTTCCGGTTTTCATTCTCTGACCCTGGAATCGTGACTTGCTCGCAAGATGAGCCGGGCTCGTAATTTGAACTCCAGGCTTCTGCTGGAAACGACTTCGAAGATTTCCCTCCTGGTAACTCTCCGCAGTCAGCTTGCGCGACACCCGCTGCCCGGGAGACCGGTAATCATCCACCCTGTAGACAGCCTTCCCCACTCCTCCACCGAAGGAAACATTCCGCTTCTGATCGTATTGACTTCGGACCGGGCCGGTAAAATTACCCTTTTTGTCCTTCTTGAGGGACCGCGCGTCAAAAGCGAAGCGCTCCTGAAGCGCCTTGAACCCTTCGGCCTCTCCCAGTGCAATCACCTGCTTGTCCCTTTTCCGAGACTTCACGGCGTCCGCTCCACCATCCGTATCAGGGCCGCCGATACCAGAGCACGAGCAGACAAGCGCCACGCCTGCTGCGAGGCATCCGATAGGAAGGATGCGGGGGGGGAAATTCAAAAAGGAATCGTGGAGGCCCTGAAATCCCTTGTCAATGGCACAGGCAAGACCCTTTGACCTTTCCGAATCAGAAATTTGATCTCCCGGCCTCAACTTCATATACTACCGTGGTGAAGCCCTCCCTTTTCAACCAGAACCCGGCAGAACTTTCCGCGGTTCTGAGTGAACTGGGAGAACCCACTTACCGGGGCAAGCAGATTCTGGACTGGCTCTGGAGGAAGCGAACAAACTCGATCGACGAGATGAGCAATCTTCCCGCCAGGTTGAGGGACCACCTAAAGGCGAGTTTCACCCTGCAGCCGCTCAGTCCGGCTCACGCGCAGGGATCCTCGGACAGCACCCGTAAGTTCCTCTTCCGCCTGCATGACGACCGTTACGTCGAAAGCGTCCTCATCCCAGCCTCTCCAGCGTTGTATGGAGAACGCTCGGATCGACGTACGCTCTGTGTGTCCTCGCAAGTAGGGTGCGCATTCGGATGCAAGTTTTGTGCATCAGGCCTCGATGGCTTCACTCGAAATCTTTCTGCCGATGAGATTGCAGGGCAGGTGCTCCTCGCCGAGGAACTGACCAGGGAAAAGGTGAACAATATCGTTTTTATGGGCATGGGGGAACCACTTGCCAATCTGACACAACTCCTCCGGGCAATCGAACTTATGACTGCCCCCTGGGGACTCGGTATCGGGGCCAGGCACCTCACCGTCTCAACCTCCGGACTGGTGCCTCAGATCCGAAAACTGGCAGATCACCCCCAGCAGATCCGCCTCGCGATTTCCCTCCACGGTGCGAGCGACGAGGTGCGCAGTCAGATCATGCCAGTCAACCAGAAGTGGCCGCTTTCCACGCTCTTCGAGGCTCTGAAATACTGGACGAGGCGCAAAACCCAGAAGATTACCCTGGAGTATATTCTGATCGACGGCATCAATGCGGATCTCACGCAGGCGCACCTGCTCGCAAGAAGAGCGGAGTCCCTTCGCGCCAAAGTGAATCTTATCCCCTACAACACGGTTGAAGGTCTGCCGTGGAAGCGTCCCAGCGAGAAGGCATGTCGTGCCTTCCGGGACACCCTCGCCGAACACGGGATTTCCGCGACCCTGCGCCTCGAAAAGGGGCATGACATTGATGCCGCATGCGGTCAGCTTCGGTTAAAAGAAGAACGATCCTCAAGAATATCTCGAGGCTAGAAGGGGATTACAGTCCCCTCATCGTCGAAATCATCCGCTGCGGGGGATCCCCCCTGTGGCCGGGAGGCGGGGGGCGCAGATTGCGGCTCCTGAGAGGATCCTTCATTGCGAGTCTGACCCCCGCCCCGGCCATCGGACAGGAACTGCATGTTCTCTCCCACGACCTTGAGCTTACTTCGTTTCTGTCCAGTATTCTTATCATCCCAGGTGTCCATCTGAAGACGACCTTCAATATACACGGGCCGACCCTTACCAAGATATTGCTGGGCGAGCTCAGCCTGCCTCGCCCACAGGGTAACATCGATGAAAGTTGTCTCTTCTATCCGCTCTCCCTGGTCATTGTTTCGAACCCGATTAACCGCTAAACCCAGTTCTGCAACGGCGGTTCCCTTTGGCGTATAGCGCAATTCGGGATCCCGGGTAAGATTCCCGATGAGCATCACCTTATTCAAATTAGCCATAGCCGGGACGTTAGCTGGGGATAGGCCGCCACCAAGGAAAATTTGAATCTGTCGCGAAGGACAAGCTCCAGATCAGGTAGAAAATATCAAAAACGGCGCGCTCACGCGCACCGTTCCCCCCCGCAATCCTTCTCAGGTTACGGGACTCCGTTCCCGGACTATCCCCGCTAGTCGACCCTCTGGTAATGCTGAAGATGAACCAGGGCGTTAAGCTTCAACTTCCCCTGGATTTTCTGCACCTGCTGGGTATCCGCCTCGAAGATGTAGTTCACATAGTGTCCGCCATCAAGGTGACGGGCATTGTAGGCAAAATTTCGGCGGCCCATCTGCTTGATTTCCTCAAGCTTGGCCCCCTCTGCCTCCATCTCCTTCGCGACGGCTCCGACGAGCTCATCGACACTATCTTCCTTCCCTTTCGTGTTCAGAACAATCAGGCCTTCGTATTTCCTGTCCATCGTCTGTTTTCTTGGGTTTCGATTCTTGTTCGGGTTTTATTTTTTTTGCCTTGGGGCGCGTATTAAAGCGATTGGCAGCCTTGCTGATCCCTGCGGCGAGGGCAAACTGCACAGCATCGACAGCGGTGGCAAGCGCCTTTTCCACTACCTCCTTCTCCTCTGGTCGAAAACGGCCGAGCACATGTCCGGAGAGCCTCGAGCCGGGCGCCCCACCAATCCCTACCTTGAGACGGGGAAATGACCGGGAACCCAGATCAGAGAGAAGGCTCTCAATCCCGTTATGCCCTCCAGATCCTCCGTTCATCCGAAAGCGATGCTGCCCAAGGGGCAGGGCCACGTCATCATAGACCACGAGAATCCTTTCGGGAACAATCTTGTAAAAATGCGCCACCGCTGCAACAGCCCGGCCGCTCAGATTCATATAGGTCTGGGGCTTGAGAAAAAGGAGACCGTCTGGAGCACGGCAGATTTCGGCCTTCCATTTCCTCTCGGGACGGAACTCCAGACCCATCGCAGTCGCTACTCTCTCAAGGATCTCAAAGCCAACGTTATGCCTTGTCCCGGCGTAGTCCTTCCCGGGATTTCCCAAACCTACCAGCAATTGCGGAATTTCAGGCACTTATGATCCTAGATGATTGCCTGTGAGAAAAGTACCTCAACAAATTTTCCTGCGGTATCCCCTCTTCCTCAGCATGGAAACCCCAGAGGATACCCCGGGTGCGGATCGAGTATCGAGTGCCCTCCGGGCAGGTCATTAAAATCAGTCTCCAGAATTTTCCGCTCCAGAATCCTCCCCCGCCTCACCAGCAACGGCCTCGCCTGCTTCCTCTCCCGTCGCTTCCTCGCTGAGCGCTACCCGGGTTTTCGCTACCAGAGCTACAACCACATCTTCACTGAGAGTTGGCGAGACTCCTTCCGGCCAGCTCATGCCTCCGACGTTCAGAACCTCTCCGACGTTCAGCACACTTGCATCGCCCTCAATTACCTCAGGAAGGTCCTTGGGCAGACACTTTATCTCAAGAGTGTAGATCATCTGCTCCAGTTGCCCGCCAAGCTTCACTCCAACGGCTTCCCCGATGAGAGAGACCGGAATCTGTGCCGTGATCTCAGTCTTGTCATCAACGGCAATGAAATCCGCATGGAGAACATTCCCGCTGAGCGGGTCGTGCTGAAGATCTTTCAAAAACGCCAGCTGACTGGTGCCCCCATCCAATTCGAGGTCAACCAGCACATTAGTGGAAGCACTCGCAGCCAGCATCTCACGAAACCCCTTTGCACTTACCTTGACGTTCCGGTTTTCGGCGCCACCTCCATATACCACGGAGGGGATGAATCCTTCCCGGCGCATGCGCTTGAGCACGCCACTACCCGTGCGCTGGCGATCTTCCGCTTTGAGTGAGTGCGTCTTGGACATCAGTCTGTGAGGTTGGTTGCTTCCACGGCCGCTTGCTACGATCCGCAGGGGGCGGTTAGCTACACGGATCCACTGTCGATGTCAAAGAGAGAACTAACCGATTTTCCATTGTGGATCCTCTGTATGGCCTCTCCCAGTAGTGCGGCCACATCCAGTGTGGTCACCTTGGAACGACAGGCCTCAGGGGGAGGTGGTGTCGAATTTGTGGTAATTATCTCATCTATTGCAGAATCCATGATGCGTTTGCACCCAAGATCCCCCAGAACCGCATGGGATACACCCGCGAAAATGCGACCTGAGCCGTTACTCCTGAGAGTCTCAGCGGCAGCACAAAGAGTGCCCGCAGTCTCAGTCATATCATCAACGATAAAAGCATCACGTCCCTCTACCTCCCCGATGAGCTTCATAGGTTCTACCACGGTAGCTGAAATCCTCTGCTTCGCAACGATGGCGAGCTCCGCCCCCAGGGCGTCAGCATAGCTTCTCGCAATCTTGACCCCACCTACATCCGGCGACACCACCGTGAGTTCGCGCCCGGAATCCTGCCGCTGCTCGAGAAGATGCTTGAGAAGGACGGGCTTGGCATAGAGATGATCAACCGGGATATCAAAGAACCCCTGCACCTGAGCGGCATGCAGATCCATGGTGAGCACTCTGTCCACCCCCGCAGCTTCGATCAGATTAGCCACCAGCTTCGCCGTGATCGGGGCCCGAGGCTTGTCCTTACGATCCTGTCTCGCATAGCCGAAAAAAGGGATCACGGCGGTGATCCGCTCAGCACTCGCACGGCGCACTGCATCAACCATGATCAGCAGCTCCATGAGATTCTGGTTTGTTGGAGGACAGGTGGGCTGGATCAGGAAGACATCCTGCCGCCGCACGTTCTCGTCGATCCTGACATACGTTTCTCCATCAGGAAAACTACTAACCTCCGCATTGGCCAGAGGAGTTCCTATCTGGTCTGCAATTCCCTGAGCAAGAGAAGGGTGGGCGTTCCCGGTGAGAAGTTTCATGAAGTTGCTGCGCCCAAGTTGGTTATTCGTTTCAAGCCCACAGGGCGAGTAGAATCGACTGAGGCTTACAGTCTGCCCAGCAATCCCCTCGACCTGCCACTTTACCTGCTCCCCCGCCTCATGAGCACAACCGGGATGGTCCGCAGGAGGATCCTGAGGTCTAGACCCAGAGACCAGTTATCGATGTACTCAAGATCCAGCCTGACCCACTCCTCAAAGCTGGTAATCTTGTTCCGGCCTTCGATCTGCCAGAGACAGGTAATTCCCGGTTTCACGCTCAAGCGGCGCCGGTGTTCCGACTTTGCAAACTGCTCGACTTCATAGGTCGGCAGCGGCCGTGGCCCTACTAGGCTCATGTCTCCGCGCAACACATTGAGGATCTGAGGCAACTCATCGATGCTGCTACGACGGAGAAAGCTTCCGAATTTGAAGACTCTCGGATCATCCTCGAGCTTGAAAACTGGGCCTGACATCTCGTTGCCCCGGGCCTCCTTGACCTCGTCAAGCTGAGACTCCGCGTCAGGATGCATCGTCCGAAATTTCCACATATTGAAGGGTTTGCCATGCCGTCCCGCGCGTTTCTGGCGAAAAAACACCGGGCCTCTTGGGCTGCTTATCTTGATAAGGAGGGCGACCCACCACCAGATCAGGACGAAGGAAACTACGAGCGCAACAGCAGACAACAGGACATCCACCATCGCCTTGGCCCATAAGGCCCATGATAATTCAGGGGTAGAGCGGAGAACCAGCATCGGGTTGGTCCCCATGCTATCAAAATCTGGTCGCGCAACCTGGGCCTGTAGAAAGCCTGCTGAGATCCAGGCCTCCACGCCCTGCAGCTCACAGATCTCAATCAACTCCGCCAGCTCACCAAACTCGGTCTGCTTGGGAGCGAAGATTACCCTCGCAACTGATTCACGCTTGAGAAGGCTACTGAAATTGTCGGGGTTATCCTCGGAAGGGTGATAATGAGCCACCACCTTGTATTCGGCGAGAACATCCGCCGAGAGGCTGGCCTCAAACTCTGAAATGGACCCTTCCGATCCAACATATATCACCGCCTCCTTGGCATCTTCTGCCCGAACTGAATGCAATACGAAGCTCCGGACAAGGCCCTCACGTAGAAGAACCAGTATGACAGCTATGGGCACGGCCACGCCCAGCGTCAGTCTGGGAGTGTCTCCTAACTTCAGGAAAACCACCAAAGCTCCCACAACGACCCCGACGATAATCAGGGATTTGAACATCTGGGACAATGAGTCCCTGACCCGTTTTCGCAGCGGGTGCCGGTAAAAACCAAAGGCCCCAAGTGCAATCGGAGTGAGGGGCACAATAACAACCAGCAGGGGGATGAGATCCGCAAGGCCCACTTCAACCGGATCACCACCTCCCGGCCGCAGGCCCCATTTTGTCAGCATCCTGAGAAGGCCCTCCCGGACAGAAGCACTGATCACAAATGCCAGATACACGAGCCCGGCATCGACAAACTGCAATGCCTGCACGGAAAGAGCTTCTTTGCGTCCCTGAGCCATCACTCTTGATTGACGTCATCCGGCCTTGGAAACCGATTGAGAATATCCTCCGGGAGGTCAGGCCGGATTTTCCCATCCTGCAATGATTTTATGTAAAATTTCAGGATCGCCCTTCTCTCCCGAAACTCCTGTGGCTGACTGAAACGATAGCCCCTGCGTATTGAAAGCTCGAGGTATTCCCTCGAAAGCAGGAAACACCCGAGGGCCTCCTCCGGTCTCCGACCGTACCATAGCTTCTTTCCGCGAAGCGCTAGGTGATGCGAGAGACCCGCAAATGCTCCAAACTTGCGCTCTCTTCGCCGGGCGATCCGAATCGCTTCCCGGTGGACATCCGCTGCTTCGTCAAAGTCGCCGAGCAAATCCAGGACCAAGCCCAGTTCAACAAGGGCCCGCGCATCCTGAGGATTACGTCGAAGTGCTATCTCCAGTGCCCACCGGGCCTCCTGTAAACACACTCCAAGCTCAGAGCGATTATCCTCTGCCGTGCGGGTATAAACACTCAACTGCAAGCGCCCATAGAGCTCGGCAATGGAATAATGAGGACTGCCTTCCACGAGCTGGCGCAGGTGTGGCATTTCAGCAAGGCCGACTTCGTATTTTGCCGCCCTTTGTTTTTCCCATCGCAGCCATTTCATGACCTGCAGGCTCTCCTTGCCTGTAGCAGCGAGTCCCAGGCAGAGGATGACGACCAGAAGAGAACCGTGAATAAGCCGGGCCGATATTGCACGCCTGAAGGCAGGCGCGGGCATAAGCAGTCCTATCACGAGCGCAGCCGTCATCAAGACAGGCAAGAGGTGTGTCTGGAAATCAAAGGCTGCGTGGAGCATCCCGCCTCCCAAGGCCGCCATGCATCCTGCCTGCAACCCCCGCTCGAATCGAGAAAGCGAGGCGCGCTCCCGGGAGATGCTGACCAAGGCTCCCCCAAAAACAACAAGGAGGAATCCGACGATGCCGATCAACCCAACAATCCCGTAATCACAAAGAACCTGAAGGTATTCGCTATGAGCCAGCTCAGGATCGTTTACCCAGCTCGGAATATCAGTATCCCAATGCTGGACCGAAAGATAACGGTAGCTCTGGCTCCCGTTGCCAAACAGAGGTTGTTCCTGCCAGATTTCAAACGCTACCGCGGCCAGGCCCAATCGAGAACTGGAGCCCAAAAGGTTACCCATCTCCGTGTCCTGGCCCCGCTCTTCGCTCAAGGCCGAGGTAGAAAGGGAAACAACGGCGATAGCGAGCAGTCCGAGAACCGCGAGGGCAACGCATGCAACCAACCATGCCCCCAGGGGGCGACTTCGGAGACGCAGGAAAACCAACACCGCGCCTGCACAGAAAATCCCTCCGGTCATGGCCGCGAACCCAGCGCGGGATTTCGTCAACCAGGCCAGCCAGACACCCACGAGAAGGAACAGAAGAAGCGGGCCTCTCTGCTTCCACGAGGGGGCACCCAGAGCAAGCCCGGCAAACAACGGCATAACGATTGCCAGAAGGCCCGCCAGATTGTTCCACTGCCAGAAAAGTCCACTGACTCCGCTTCCACTGGGACGCGGATGCCGAAAGAAGGTATAGTCAGGATCCAGAAAGTGCTGGTAGAGCCCTGCCAGCAGTTGAACCCCGACAACCGCTCCGACCCCGACCACAACAAGGATCCGCTTGCGGCGCTCGGTGGCACAAGTCGACACCGTGGTCAATGTCAGCCACCCCATGCACATCAGGTGGAGGTCATGTCGTCCGAGATCCCAGACCTCCGAGAAAAGTGCCCTCCCTACGAAATAAAGCAGAGCCGTTACCCCTCCGATCAGAATCGGCAGGCTTAGCACCTGGCCGGACCGGATTGAGTTCACCAGCCCCAGCAGTGCGCCCACCACTACGAGTGGAACCGCAACCCCACTACGATGCAGCTCAAGACCTCCGCCAACAAGAACCGCAACAACCCATCCTGCCATGAGGAAGAGCAAGGCGAACAGGCCAAGCCATCCGCTTTCTGGCTGTTGGTCTTGAACTCTTTGGAAATTCATCACTTACGAGCTTGGTGCTGACAAGGATTCTCCTTCAACGAATTGCGGTGAACCAACCAACCAATAATAGCCATCCCACGAGGGAGATTGAAAGCCCCCGGCTTCTCAGAAGCAAATACTCCGGGGTCTCCACCGAAGCCGATCCCCACGCCAGTCTGAGATAGCTCGCCAACCCTGTCAGGGCCGGAACGGCGGTAAAGACAAATGGGAAGCGGTCTGGCCGGCTGAGGCAATAGGCGACATAAATGAATCCGGCGCACATGGCACTTCCTCCGATCAGGACGTTCAACAGGTCCGTGGTATAGCCACGCAGCGCCCGCCGCGTGACCCCAGGGTCCATTCCCGATACCTCCATGAGAAGCCACTCTCCTTTTCGTTTCCCAAACCCAAGCAGAAGGGCAAGGAAGTAGGTGCACCCAACAAGCCATCCGGTCGGACGGGCCGTAAAATCAAAACTCTGCAGGGCGAATGCACCGGCGGCCACCCGGGCGACAAAACCCAGCCCGATGACGAGAACGTCGACAAGCGGAAGACCCCGGAGGAAGAAAGAATACAGCCAAGAGAGGAGATAATAGGCAACAATTACACGGGTCACGTTCTCATCGCCGTAGCACAGAAATGACACTCCCAGCGATATCGCGACAAGAGCGCAGACCGCGGCCCAGGCCCCACGAATGGAAATGTATCCCGCTGCAATCGGGCGATCTCGTTTCGTGGGATGACGGCAATCCTCATTTCGATTGAAGATATCGTTCGCAAGGTAGACTGCGCTGGAAATTAGACAAAAGCAGACTGCGCAGGGGACAACAGCAAGCCAGGCCGAAACATCGGTAGCAGCTCCATGGAAGAGAAGTGCCCCCAGGCAGAATCCACTCTTCGACCAGTGATGTATTCGCAGGGCAACCAGCCACCTGCAGATCAATGTGCGGGTCACTCGCTCTGTTGTTTCTTCTGCCATTTATATTTCCCCGGAGACCATGACTTGCTCCGGGATAAACCCAGCATGATCAAGGTGAAGACCCAGATCCAGCATACTTCCTCACATCCATGAAGTCTGGCAAGGTTCCAAATGCCATCCAGAGATGCTCCTTTGCGGGCCCGGAAATCCGGACCAGGCTTCTCAATTCTTCACCCGTAATGGGCACCACCCACCAGGGGGATGGATCGTATGGGCTCCCGATCTGTGTCAGCTTACGAGGCAGGTCAAGGCTCCCTATCAGTTCCTCCAGAGCATCCCTTTTTCGCGCAGCCACAACCCCCAAGTGGCCTGTCAGTTCTTCGGGACGCCACCCTTTCCACTGCCAAGGCCGGACCCGGAAATCATTACCTTTAAAATAGCCATACAGGGCGAGCTTGACGCTGACGCCCTCATCAATCCGCCCTCCCGGGCCACCCTGCCTCTCCGGCGTCCATAACAGGATGCGCTCCCCGATAACGCCTCCCATCGCCCGCAGGTGCCCACGCTCCAACAAGGACAACAGCACCCTGCGATTTGAACCCTCGGTCGCATTCACTCCTCGCTGCCGCTTGCCGAGAGTGCGCTCGTCAAAGAGAATATAGTCCGCCTCATCAATCGTAAGTGCCTTCTCTCGACCAAAAAGCGTCAGGTGGAAGGTGCCATAGGAGACCAGCCCGCTGCTAAGAACACTCCCCTTTCCCATGGGGACATTCTCCGGAGCAACCATGCTCCAGGCCTTCCACACTCGCTGATTGTGGTCAATGGGGTTATTCACTCCGTCAGCTAAGCGCCCAAGAAACCAACCGTATGCGCCCATGGGCCAGAACCCATCGGTTGAAGGGTAGAGAGTCGGGGCCGAGGTGACAACCGCGCCCTTTTTCCACCCAGACATCCTCACCCCGACAACCCATGGGACTGCGGTGCCCAAAAGGGTAACGAAGACTGCCATTCGGCCGAGTCGCCAGTGCCCAAGGGCATTCCAGCAATCGCGACCACGCTCGGAAAAGAGTGTCAGGAGAACTGCCAGAGCGGGCAGGAAAAGATGGCGAGGAGTATAGAGCACGCAGCCATAGAAGATCAGGGGGAGCAACACTGAGAGAGCCATGAGAGCCCGGAAGAGCGAACCCCGGGAGACAAGACCGGCCGCAAAGGTAAGCAGCAGTACAAGAAGCACCCCCAGTCCTCCCCCTACAAACGCAACAAACGTCGGCAGGACAAAAAACGGGGTGGGTAGCAATGCGAACTTCGCGCTCAGGAGTAATCCGAGAATAATGGCAAACCCGGTTCCAACCATCATGGCCTGGACACGCTGATCCCGGAGTGTCGCACGCAGAGACTCCTCCCGGGAGGCGAAGAGCGCCAGCAGGGGCATGAGGAGCAGAGCGTCCTGACGAGCGGCAGTAGCCGCCCACGCCAGCAACCCGACAAGGCATACTCGAACCCTTCCTGGGTTTCCTGCGGAAGTTTCGGGTTCACTTCGCTCGCACTCGTGCCGCAGCATCACCGCAAGCAGTAGAAGAAACGAGGCCGAGAGCATGTTCGAGGACAGAAACACCCCCGAGAGGGAAAGAACGGGCGTAAACAGCGCCCCGTACAAAACAGCAACATGGATTCCCGACCACCTTTTCCGGCTACCAACCGCAGCGAGAAGGGCAAGCGCGAAGAAAGTGACAGCAAGCAGATTGCCCTCCCGAACAATCCCTGCTGATCCTTCGACCGCAGTCATCCGCAACTTAAGCCATCCTGCTGTGATCCAAGATGACAAATACTGCTTATCGTAGTTATAGCTATCATTGCCGGCCACTGCTCTTTCCCCGGACACCAGTTGCAGAGATCCCTCTAGGAGCGAGGCTTGATCGCTCTCACGCATGACCGGGCCGACCGCCCATATTTCGAGGCAAATCCAGAAAACCGCTACCACGGAGGCAGCAAGTCGCATTGTCCCGTGCCGGGTCATTCGAATCCTGACGTTGGAGGGTTCAAAACGACGAAATATTGCAGTCTCCTTCCGAAAAGGGCGTTCACCAGCGGTGGATAGATATTGAGCGATCGCCTCTCCTCGTGAATGGATAGCCCCGATTCACGGAAGAGTTCATGCCACCCGCCGAGGTCAGGATAGCGGTAGAGGCACCGAACGCCGTATCCGGCATTTGCAGCCCAGTCAATAAGACTGATCCGCGGCCAAGCCAAAACCGGACCAGTCTTGTGGTCTTTGACGATAACTCTCTTCCCTGCAACCCGGCAAGCCTCCCTGAGAAGGCGCAGGGGATGTTCTTCATGGTGCAGGACGTCAGCCAGAAGCACGCTATCGAAGGAGTTGTCATCATGGGGTATCGCCTCTCCGTCGTAGGGGTCGACAGGAATCGCGCACTCCGGCCGAGGGCAGGTTTCTAGCCCCCGGGGCTCAATTCCATACTTCTTCGCGAGCACCCCGGAGAGGGCTCCCCCTCCGCAACCGACATCGAGCAAGGACTCCCCGGGAGAAAGGAAGTCCCCAACGAGGCCAAGGAGGGCCTTCTGGCGCCGGCCATATACCGGCGCATGGAGTCTGCGCAACAGGGCTTTCATTCAGCCTCGACCGCTCCGAGGGATTTCTGAAACATTGGCGCATATTGCTCCACGAAGCCGATGGCCCGCTTGAGCGCATCCTGATCAGCATCCTTGATTTCGTCCGGAGTCATCCCGTCTTCCAACTGGGCGTAGACCATCACGCTGGGATATCCCCACCGGTTGTTTATATTTCTGAACATATTATCCAGAACGGTAAAAAGGATACGCTCGAAATCCGAGGGAGTGGAACGCTTTGCCCCGATCCACCAGTAGAGATAATGGGCACGGACATTTCGAATCGATCCATCTTCCTCGTTCACCTTTCTGGTGAGAGCGAAATCCGCAACCTTGATTTCCTTTCCCGCGAAAGAAACATCCACGGTCTCCTTGCCCGCAATCCTCCATCCCTGCGCCCGCAGGCACACCTCGGGTCGATGCAGACTCCGCCGGTCCGTCCCACTGAGAATAAGGCTCGCCGAAATCCCTGCCTCCGTCGCCTCGGCTTCATTCGAAACCTGAAGATTCTTCGGCACGTAAAGCATCTTTAGAATTCCCGTATCTCCAGGGAGCCACTTTTTTTCCTCCTTCGAAACCGGCCTCGGAAATCCAACATGTCCACTTACTCCGTCCCTGTCGGGAAGCCGCAATAGCATCCCTGATGCGGAATTCTCTGCTGCGTTAGGGAAGCACACGCAGAGAGCAATCGTCACCGAAGCGAAGAGCATAACTACCCCACTGCGTATCACGGCATGTCTGGTTGTCATCATTCCGATGTATCCTCCGGGATTTGCTCTTCCAACCCTACAACACGAGACCGAACGCGTTTTCTACCTAACGACTTGAGCCCCCGGTTGAGAACTTCTACCAGAACCAGCATGCACAGGAGCGCCACGATAAAGACCGCGATTCCTGCTCCCGTGTGAAAGGCCGAGGGGTGATCATCAGAACCAATCGCAAACTCCTTTGAGACCCAGATGGTTCCATAATAAAGGAGAAGCATTCTTACGAGGTTCCCGAAAATCGCAAAGGGAACTGCACAAGCCGCGAGCAGGAGTCGATGCCATCCTTTCCTCAGGGAAATATACCCATAGAGAAGACTCACCATGCCGAGGGCAAAAAGGGACCGGAGACCCGAGCATGCCACTGCTATTCCAAGAGAAAACCTCTCCCCAGCCTCCATGGTTTCCGTAGGCGGAGAATAAAGAGACGTTCCCGAGCGAATGACATCGACGCCGGTGAGCTTGAGATAGCCCTCTGTCAGCTTGGTCATCAGTAACTGAAGAGGACTGGCAATCGGCTCGATTAAAAATACCAGCGGCCAAGTCAGTCCGAAGAGAATCCACAACCACAAGGCGCGCTTGAAAAAATCAACCCCGAGGAACCAGAGGGCAAAGCCTGCCACAAAGAGCTGGCCGGCAAAGTAACCGACATATTTTTCATTGGCCTTGTATCCACCAAAATACACAAAGCAGGCGAGCGCCAGAACCACCAGCCCGAGATAACTGGGCCGAGGGATGATATCTGCGAACCGTTTTCTTGTGACGTAAAAAAGAATCAGTACCACTGGCGGCACAAAGTATCCAAAGGCCCACTCTGCCTGCTCCATCCTGTATCCCTGCCGCATGTTGCTCCACAGCGTCGATCTCTCGAACATGTATCCCGTGGAATAGCCAAACCCGAAGTAGAGGTAGCCCATCACAGCGACCGCGCAAAAGAGCATGATCGCAAACGGAACACGATGTCCTTTGTCAAAGAGACTATGACTACTGCTCATGAGAGGGGCATACCCAAGACGGAACGGCCATGGCTGGCAAGAAATCAGTGGCAGAGGAAGCTATTCACCGGTAATCAAAAAGCTCTAAGATTCCGGAGAGGGCCTCATTGAGCTCATCCACCGTAGCGCGCTTAAGCTTCTTCAGGTGGTTGCCGGGTTTAACCGATCTTTTGTGCGAAAGGATATTTTCGCCCGAAACCTCGAAATCCGCCTGTTTAACAATACGGTCAATAACCTGTGTTTTCTGATGCAACCCGGCATGTTCAGCAATCTTCAGGATAAATTCCGGAAAGGCTGTAACCATCTCCTCGTAGCGAAGAAACAAGACTCCGGGCTTCCCGACAAGCTGATCATGGAACTGACGGAAATCCTCCGCGTACTGGCCAGCATGCCGGATGACCCACTGGTCGATATCAATTTCGAGCGCCTCCCTGCGGGCTGTTAGATTTCCAAGGTTGTTCAGGGTGTGCGAATCACGAACCGAATAATAGTGGGAGACCAGACAATCCCGGGGATCTCTTAGCAGGAGAACGGAGCGATAAAGTTGATGTGAGGGTATCGGATAAGCCCTCCGCAGGGTTCCATAATAACATCCCTTGGGGTGAAAAGCCCGGGAGAGAATCTCTTTGTCGAACAGCTTCGACCCTTGCTCTGGATGAACCTTGACGAAATAACTGCAATAATCGAGATGCTGGAGCCCGTTGGCCAGAGCGAGGTCGCGCAGAGCTCTTGAGAGAAACATCGAACCACACCGGTAATAACTGTAAAATAACACACTCGGTGCCCCTTCCGGGCGGATGCCACCTTCAAGGCCTTGTCGCTCACTCTTCCAGAGCCGGGAGTTATAAGCCCGGGAAAGCCTCACGTATGTTTCTGGAAACTGCTTCATGGCCCAGATCCGGGCGCGACGTGAAATGCTAATTGACTTACTCATGATTCAGGGAAGTCCCTTTTGTGGACACCACGACACTAGGTTTTCGCTCCTTCTTTTCGAACTGCCAAGCGACTGACGATGCTCTCAAAACTCCGCTTCCAAAGCTCGGGGTCTGCCTCTCGCTTGAGCCATTCCCGGCCCGCCAGACCCATCTTGCATCTTTGCCCGCGGCTCATGGTCTCCATCGTTTCCACAGCTTCCGCGATCGCAGCAGGATTTGCGCTTTCATACAGCATCCCGGTCACTCCGTGTTCAACGGTTTCGGTCAACCCCCCTGAGGCTGATGCGAGCATTGGTTTCCCATGATCATAAGCCTCATAGGTCACCAGACCAAGCGGCTCCCACCACACCGAAGGAGCCAGCATCGCGCGACATCCTGCCACCAGATCATCCTTGTTACTTCCATCAACATAACCCAGGTATTGCACCTTTTTACTCCTTGAAGCAGCCGCCCGCACCATGTGCTCCTCAACCCCGGTCCCACCAATCTTCAACACGGGCGTAGAGTCGCCCATGGTTCTCTCCAGTCTCTCCCATGATTCCAGCAAGGTCCGAACCCCCTTCTCCCTGACCAGCCTTGCAAGATACAGGTAGTATCCCTCATCCCTATCCTCTGGCTCCTCTTCCCGGCAATCCCACGAGTGCCGTAACGCAAACACCTTTTCGTCAGGAAGCCCCGCACGGAGCAGAGCATCGCGCATGAAATCGGAAATTCCTATCCATCCCTTGATAGCCTCCAGCCAGCCACTTTTATGCAACCGCTTTAAGGCCAGCGCAAACAGACCTGACTTGAGAATCGAACCCTGCCATGAGCCTGCCCTGATTTCCGCCCAGTAATTACCCTCCAGGCTCTCCTCTGCAACCCGTCTCCCGGTCCACAAGCTGCCCCCAACCGAAAAGGGGCGGAAATTATGAACATACTGGATAACCGGAACTCCAGCCGCCAAGGCTTCCCGGTAGACCGAAGGGGAGCCAACCGGATACAGATTGTGACAAAGCAGAAGATCCGGCTCGAACTTCTCAATACGTTCTCTCAGGGCTGTGGCAGTATCCTCATTACAAAATATTCTCCGGACCTGCCCCAGCTTCCCGGGGCCGCCGGGCTTATCCCAGTCGCGGCTGTCCCACCATAGCCGGTCAACCTCACACGCCTTCCCGGCGTG
>CAXEFH010000019.1:0-22782 GCA_963989605.1 uncultured Roseibacillus sp.
GTTGAGAGGTGAGCAGGGCCGCATCCCCGAGCAGCCCGAAAGCAGCTCGTTGCCGGTAGGCAGGGAAAACGGATTGGAACGCGCCTCTAAGGGACAAGTCCCGGTAAACGGCGGCGCCCGCCAAGGGCATGCGCGATTCGGCCGCAGCTCGGCATCGCTCCCGCTCCTTGTGGGGCCTGTCGGCAGTTCCTGTATGAGTTCGGTCCCGACCTTGCCGTATTTCTCGCCGATCCCAACGAGGCTTACGTCGGGAGAGTCGAGCTCCGCGATCTCCTGCCCTCAGCCTTCGACGGATCCTCTCTGGATGCCGCTTCGTCAAAGTAGCTCACCCAAAAGCCCCATGGTTTCCCACAGAGAAGCAACCGTCCCGGAAGGCCTGGCTCTTTCGTATTCCGGGGTCAGATCCACCTCAGGTTTCCGGGCAAAGAGCGCGAACCGATTTCTGGAACTGCCGGGGGGGAAGATCAAAGTAGGATTTAATCTCGGAGGCGAAATGTGTGTAGTGCTTGAACCCAAGCCGGTGGGCGATGACCTGCAGGGAGAACCCCTCGGCGACCAGGCGACGAGCGAGCAGCATGCGGTGCCTCCGGAACAGCTCCTTGGGGCGCAACCCGGAAGCCCTCTCAACAGCGTATTCCAATTGTCGGTTGGTAAGCTTCAAGTGTTCCGCAACTCCCGAGACCGAAAACTCTTGTTCCTCGGCAAGCTCAAGCAGGTCCTGACCGTTCGGACACATGAAATGCTGGCCGTCGCGGCGGATCGTGAATTTGGGAGGGTCTGGGGACATGGCAACAGAACGGGACGGTCATTTAGCTGGCTAGACCTTAAAGGCGGCCGACAAGCCAACTAATGTTTACATCCCCACCATTTTTGATCTCAGCCACCTAGTCAATGCAGAAAGGATCTTCGCTTCTCACCAGTGTCGTGGTTTGTCGTAACAGCCAAGGCTCTGAGATCACGGCCAATATCCTCCGGCTTCGTCGCTACTCGGTCGCCTTTGAGATATACAATCCCTACAGCATTCTTCAGCTGTCAGAGGTTTTGCGGGACTTCAGGATCCGCGTGGGAGACCGCGTTGTTTACCAAGGCGAGGCGGTTGTCACTGGCCTTGTCAACACAGGGATCCTTCTGGTCTGTGAAGCGACCCTCGGCAATGCCTGGCTGGACGTTGATTTTCTCTCCGACCGGGAGGGCAGGGACCCTCTCGCCAATCAGTTTGACTCTTTCGTCCAAGACTGGAAACGGGCTCATGAGGTTGATCTTTCTTTCAAGCTGACCGTAGCGGATATGCAGAACCTTCTCGTGGGGATGCAGCGGTGGATGGAGCAGATCGACCTTGGGATACGGTCCACGGCATCTGCCGACCGCCGGACCCTTGAGGGAGAGATCATTGACCAGCTTCAGGACAGCGTGCTTGACGAAATGCAGGGGGCAATGGGCCGCTTCGAGGACTCCGTTGGGAAAATCCCGGAGGGCCGGGAGGCGACTCACAAGTTTTATGTGCGTCGCCAGATCCATCCGCTGGTTCTATGTTCTCCGTTTACCTATCGGACGTTTCACAAGCCGCTCGGGTATGCTGGTGACTATGAGATGGTGAACATGATGATACGAGATTCTTATGAAGGAGGATCTCTTTTCGCAAAGCTCATCAATCACGCCTTCCTGCAGGCGCCTCCTGTTGTAGCGCACCGCAACCGAATCTCCTATCTTACGAGGAAGCTCAAGGATGAGGCCGAGCGTAACGCCATGAAGGGAAAAAGGACCCGGATCCTCAACCTCGGCTGTGGACCCGCCCACGAAGTGAAGCAGTTTCTCGAGAATGAGGAGCTCAGCGACCTTTGCGATATCACGCTACTGGATTTTAATACGGAGACCATTGAGCATACTCGCAAGGAGCTCACAAGGGTTCGTGCCCAGGCAGGAAGGGTGGCTCCTATCTCCCTTCTCCAGCGTTCGGTCCACAAGTTACTGCGGCAGGCCTCCACCGGGGACGTGGACTTGAAATGGGAATCCTTCGACATGGTCTATTGCTCAGGCCTCTTCGATTATCTCTCTCAGCGGGTATGCCGTCGCCTCAATGATCTTTTTGCCCGCCTGCTGGCACCCGGTGGGCTCATGCTGGTGACCAATGTCAGTGATACCAATCCCAGCCGTGCGTGGATGGAATACGTTCTGGAATGGAATCTGATTTACCGGAACGACGCGGCCATGACGGAAATTGCTCCTCTCAACGGGGGGCAGATTGAAACAGTCCTCGATCGTGACGAAACGGGGGTGAACCTTTTTTTGGAGGTCCGGAAAAAAGACGACCATGGGGAAAGCTGATCCATATCATGAGGGGTCTCCGCCGCTGCTGCAGGAGCGGTTCGAAGCTCAGGAGGACGAGCATCGTCTTCTCAATTACCGGCGCGGCGCGCTCTGGGCCGCAATATTCATTGCTCTGGGAGCAGGCATGGACTGGGTGGCTTTCGGCAGTGAATCTGCGGAAGGTCTCAGGAGCATTGTGGGCACGCTTTTCCTTCTTCGGATGGCCTGTTCCTGCGGGCTTCTGTTTGTGCTTTTTCTCCTCTATCGAGTGAGCAGCGGCTCCCGCCGGACCCTTCATCTGCTCGGGCACCTCGTCGCCTTGATCCCGATGGTGACGATTCAGGGGATGCTTTCCGAGACGGGAGGGGGAGGGTCGCCCTACTACGCTGGCTTGAATCTCGTAATGGTCGGATCCGTTTTGCTTCTGCGGTGGCGCTGTGTCGACGGCGCGATCAGCTCGACACTTTGCATCTTAGGATATCTCGCGGTAGCGCTCAGCACGTCAACCAGCATCCAGGATATAACAATCGCCCTGTTTTTTCTCTTTGTGACGGCGGCTTTCGTGTGCATCGGTCTCTACTTCTATAACAGGCTCCGTTTCGCGGAGTTTTGCCTGCGGGAGGAAGTCGTCTCCCAGCAGGAGGCGCTGGCGGAAAACCACCGGAAACTTCAGGACCTCGACGAGGCCAAGACCCGGTTTTTTGCCAACATAAGCCATGAGCTGCGCACTCCGCTCACTCTCATGCTTGCCCCGATCGAGAAATTGCAAAGCCTCAATCTGGTGCAAAATGATGCCAAGGTTTTCGAGCTTGTGAATGGTCTGGAGGATAATGGGATGCGGCTGCTTCGCCTGATCAACGATATCCTCGACCTTGTCCGAATGGACAGCGGCGAGATGCCCATGCGGCCAGAGCGATTCCGGCCCCGAACATTCATAGACGGGTTAGGACGTAATCTTCAGCCCATGGCGGACCGAAAGAAAATCGCGCTGCGTTGGGAGGCATCCTGCGGAGAAAACGAGGAGGTGTATCTCGACCGGGACCGGCTGGAGAAAGTAGTCCTCAATCTGGCGGTTAACGGATTGAAGTTCACCCCGGCAGGAGGGGAGGTTTCCCTTTCGGCGGCCGTCGAGGGCCGCCACCTGATTCTCGAGGTGGAGGACAATGGCGCGGGAATGAAGGAGGAACAGCTCGATTCAGTATTCGAGCGGTTCTGGCAGGCGGACACCTCTGCGGCCAAGAAGCACAACGGGGCCGGGATCGGGCTGGCCCTCGTGAAGAGCCTGACTGAGTCGATGGAGGGAACCGTTGCCATTGAAAGCGAGTATGGCAAAGGTACAAAGTTTACCATTTGCGTCCCGCTTCTTTCCCTCCCAGATGAAGCCGAGGTAACTGCTGATGGGACGGAAGATCCCCTTACCCGGGTTCACAACGAAGCCCGTATCAGAGGCGCCCTCGGGATGGCGGAGAACCGTCGCAGCTCCAGCGAGCCCTTCGTAGCGGTGGGCTCCAGCGTCGACGGATCCTCCAGCAGAGAGCTTGTTCTCATAGCTGAGGACGAGAGCGGATTGAGGCGATTCCTGAAGGGCGAGATCGAGGAAATGGGATGTGGGGTAGTCGAGGCCAGTGACGGGACGGAGGGATGGGAGCTTGCCCGGCAGTTCGAGCCCCAGCTGATCATCCTCGACTACATGATGCCGGGGATGGACGGAATCACCCTCACCCAGAGGCTTCGGCAGAATGATTCAACGTCACAGGTCCCGATCCTGCTCGTAACCGCTGCGGCGGATGAAACCCCTCGTATTCATGCTCTCGAGGCCGGAGTAAGTGATTTTTTGACCAAGCCTTTTACAACTGCGGAGTTGCGACTCAGGGTCCGGAATCTCCTCGATCGTCAAAAGTACCAGCGGGAGCTGGGCGTGATCAATCAGGAGCTCAGGGTCGCCGTGGACGAGCGAGACGTTGCCCTTGAAGAGATCAAGGAGAATGAGGCGAGGCTACTCCAAGCCGAGACTCTCTCCTCCCTGGGGAGGATGAGCGCAGGGATTGTTCATGAGGTCAACAACCCAATGAACTATGTCAAAACGGCGTTGCACGCCCTCAGGATGTATGCCGACGATGTGGAGGAAAAGGAGCGAGAGGATTTTGAGGAGACCGTTGCGGATGCGGAAGAGGGAGTGAACCGGGTCATCCGGATCGTGAGTGACCTGAGATCCTTTACAAAGGGAGAGGCGGTCATGAAGGAGGACATAAGTCTTTCCGAAACCGTGGAGAACGCACGAAGGCTGCTGGCGGGAGAGCTCAAGGGGATCGCTTTCAGGGTGGATGTCCCGGAGGATCACCGGGTCGGAGGCAATGCGAACCAGCTTTGTCAGGTCATGGTCAATTTGATTCAGAACTCCGCGCAGGCCCTCGAAGGCACCACTGGGACTGGAATTGAGCCGCGGATCACGGTTTCCTCGACCCTCGTAGGAGAGGATTACGTCAAGGTGCAGGTGCAGGATAATGGATCCGGTATCGCAGAGGAGGACCTCGACCACGTCTTCGACCCCTTCTTCACGAAAAAGGAAGTGGGGGCCGGGATGGGGCTCGGCCTCAGTATCTGTCACAGAATCCTTGAATCACATGATGGCCGGATCGAGGTCGAGAGCGACCCGGGGCGATCGACGGTATTCAGCGTATTCATCCCCCTGCCATGGCAGGGGCTTCCGGACGGCGAGGACCTCGCCGGAACGGTGCGGGGGGCCCCCCCGGAAGGTCCCCTCGATGAGGCAGAAGCCGATATTGCGGACCTCCAGCAAGCGTGGGAAAAATGAGCCAGCCAACCCTCGATTATCGTCAGCATCTCGTGCTGTTTGTCGACGATGAACAGAAGACAAGAAAGTACTTCGCCAAGCTCTTCGGGAAGACGTTCCGGATCGTTCTTGCGGAAGATGGATTGGAGGGGCTTGAGCGGTTCCGGGAATACCAGGATGAGATCGGAGTGGTGGTTACCGACCAGCGAATGCCAAAGGAAACTGGAAGCGACTTCCTTGAAAAGGTCGCCCTCCTCAAGCCAGGAGTCGTGCGCATCCTCTCCACGGCTTATGCGGATATCGATGCGGCGGTTTCGTCCGTCAACAAGGGTGGCATTTACCGCTACGTGACCAAGCCCTGGGAAGTGCCAGAGCTGGAAGTAACACTCAAGAGGGCGATGGAGCTCTATATCGTTCGTCTTGAGCGTGAAGAGCTCGTGCGGCAGAAGATGATGAGCGTGGACATTCTCGCGGCGTCAGACCGGATCATGTCGCTTGCTGCCCTTGCCGTTTTCCGTGATTCCGGTATCCGGCATGTCGGGGAGGCCCTGAGGGCTGTGGTTAGGCTGGCAGAAGGTCCCCGGGAGAGACAAATGTCTGAGGCCATTGGCCACGAGGGACTTTCATGGCGGGAGCTTTATCGCCGGCACCTTTCATTTCTCGGGGCGGTAAATTCCTATCTCCCTGAGGATCTGACGAGTCCGGCAGCCCTCGATTTTAATGATCGCTGCAATGTTCGAGCCGCATTGCAGCCGGCCGTTGCGGTGAGTCCCGTTGTGGAATGGGGTGAAGCTCGAGGCACGGCTCCCGAATGGCCAGGTCCGCTGGAGAGCCTCCGAGATGTGGTGAGCCCTCTGGTGGAGTCCCTTGCCGGGGTGGTGCAGGGAGAGGGCCGCGTCCGTCTGGAGGAATGCCTCTCCGGAGTAGAGATGGTTTTTCCGGGGCGCCCATTGCGGGCTCTCCTCGCGGTCATCATGAGCTCCAGTGCGGAAGAGCCCCCCAGAGAAACCCTCGGCCTCATCGGGGCCTGCATGCGAATCGCGCATCATGGGGGAGGCTTTGATCTTCTCCCGGTTCCCGGGCAAAGTGAGATTAGACTGCGTATCGGGTTCGATCTTTCTCGGATAGAACGGGCTCCCCATGACCCATTTGAGGAACTGGCGGCCGATCTGGTAGGCAATGAACTTTTCTGGTCTCGCTTTGTAGAATAGTACCTCCGGCCAGAGCTATTACCTAACCCAACCCACAATGATAAAACTCGTCTACTGTGTTCACCGGAAGGCTGGGATGCCCCCAGAGGAATTCTTTCGATACTGGAAAGAGAATCATGGCCCCCTTGTACGAAGCTTTGCAGAGGCGCTGCGTGCCCGGAGATATGTCCAGAGCCACCTTCTCGAGTCTCCTCTGAACGAGGTTGCTAGGGAGGGTCGCGGAGCTGCCGGCTCCTACGACGGTATCACGGAAATCTGGTGGAATTCCCATGAGGAGTTGCTCGAGGCAATGCAGACGCCCGAGGGAGCAGAGGCTCACGAGAAGCTGATTGAGGACGAGGCAAGGTTCTGCGATCTCTCCCAGTCCTCGATTTTTCTTACCGAAGAGCACGTCGTCTTTGAATCCGAGTAGCAACAACCCAATCAATCCTCCAAAAGATGAACCTAATCATATCACTGCGTCGCCAGATCCCGGCAGTGCTCCTGGCGGGCACCCTGTTTCTCTCAGTGCAGTCAGAGCTCAGTGCTAACGGCTTTTATATTCCCGTGCAGGATCCGCTTGCTGCGGCTCGCGGAAATGCATTTGCCGCAACTGCGGATCGCCCGTCCGCGGTCTATTACAATCCCGCCGGGCTGACGCAGATTGAGTCTTTCACCGCTCATGCCGGGATTTATGGAGTTCGTCTTGGGATTGAGGCCGAGACTCTGATTGACGGAGGGCGCCATGAAAACGAGGCGGAATTCATTCCCGTGCCGCAGCTGTATCTGGCGGCACCTGTCAATGACCGCGTGGCGGTGGGGGCGGGGGTGAACGCGCCTTTTGGATTGCGGACAGATTGGGGAACTACCACCCCCTTCGGCGCGGTTGCGACCGAAACAGATCTGCAATACGCGACGGCCTGGGGCGTTCTCGCGTATCAGGTCAGCGATAACCTCTCGCTCGGAGGCGGGCTCGGAATCACTAACGCGGACGGGACCTTGAAGCGGCTTGCCGCGCCTCTAGTCAGCCCCACGGCGGAATTTGGATTTGAAGGGGATGATGTGGCAGCCAGTTGGATCGCCTCCCTGCTCTGGAAGCCAGATGAGAGGCACGCGGTGGGCATCACCTATCGCGCGAAGACCGACCTGGACCTCGAAGGCTCCGGTGGGGCTCCGGCAGTAGGGCTTCCCAATGGAGCGTCTTCTTTGGATCTGGTAACCCCGGACACCCTGGTGATCGGGTATGCGTATCAGCCGGATGACCGGTGGACCCTTGAGGCAAATGTTGAATGGGTGAATTGGAGCCGCCTGGGCACGGCGACCCTCAGGCAGGCCTTTTCGCCGGATAGCCCGCTGCCGTTCAACTGGGAATCGAATTTCATGTATGGTGCTGGGATAACCTACGCTCCGAATGAAAGATGGTCTTTCAGCGCGGGCTACATCTATATCGAAAACAGCCAGCCGGACCTGAACTTCAACCCTGCAGTGGCCGATGGTGACCGGCATTGGCTCAGTACGGGCGTAAGCTACAGGGCGGCAGGATGGACGGTGGATCTTGCATATCAATATGCCTTCTCGGACCGGACGGTGCTGGATCCAACCGAGGAATTTGATGGTGGCGATCTTGTTGCTGGAGACTACAGCTCAAGGTTCCACGGCGTGATGCTCTCCTTTAATCGTTCTTTTTGAAGCTCCGGTTTTGTCAGTTGCCCTTGCGGAAACCATGCTGGCCGGGCACATTCTCGCGAAACCCAGTTCGTATGCGAGTCCCAGCCCTGTTGCTTCCCGGGATCGTGGCGCTCTCACAGGTGGTGGTAGCCACCAGGATCAGCGCCGCGTCCGCGGAAGTGCACTGGTCGTTCCAGGACCCCGAGCGACCAGCCCTCTCGGGAAAGAGCCATCCCGTAGATGAGCTCCTCACGGCTCGCCTGAAAGAGAAGGATCTCGAGCCTGTGCCCGAGGCCTCCCGTGAGGTGCTACTGCGCCGGGCATGGCATGTCATCACCGGATTGAAACCTCCAGCGACTCTTCGGGAGCGAGTCTTTGCCGGAATCGAGGAGCCCCTTTCTGAGTGGAGTGCTCGTATGGTTGACGAGGCCCTTTCCTCTGTGCATTTCGGGGAACGCTGGGCCCGCCATTGGCTGGATGTTGCTCGCTATGCCGATAGCAAGGGCTACGACTTTACGGCAGGGCGCCTCTTCCCTTTTGCCTTCACCTACCGGGACTGGGTAGTAGGGGCTCTCAACAAGGATCTGCCCTACGATGAGTTTCTCAGGAGGCAGATTGCAGCCGACCTCATGGATCTCCCAGTCCAAGAGCAGGCTGCCCTTGGCTTCCTGACTCTGGGGAGGCGCTACCTGAATAAGCATGACTTGATCATTGCAGATCGGATTGATGTTACTTTCCGGAGCAGCATGGGGCTCACGATGCAGTGTGTTCGCTGTCATGATCATAAAAGCGATCCCCTCACGATGAGGGATTACTATGGCCTTTACGGGGTCTTTGACAGCACTGAGGAAGTGCCCGACGGAGAGCTACCTGTGATCGCGTCACCGGAGGACTCGCCGGGTTACCGGGAGTTTCGCCGGGAACTTACCAAGAGGGCAAATGCTGCGCATGACTACGCGGCAGGGCGAATCAAGGACTACCAACGTCCCGCGGACCCGCTCGAATTTGATCGGAAGGCGGCGCTCTCAAAACTCAACCAGACGGAGCGGGGCAAATACAGGGGGCTCCTCGCCAAGATTGATGAGCTGGAGGGCAAATCCGAATTTGCGCCTGCAAGGGCGATGGCGGTCCGGGACCGGACGAAACCCCGGGAACCGGTGATTTTTGAGCGGGGCCAGCAGTCGAGCCGGGGCCCGAAGGTCCCTCGGGCTTTTCCGGCGTTTTTTCGGGAAGTGCCCGAGCGCACCTTCACGCAGGGAAGCGGGCGTCTTGAGCTCGCACAGGAGCTGACTCGGCGAGACAACCCCCTCACCGCCCGGGTCTGCGCGAACCGGGTCTGGATGCATGTCATGGGAAGGCCTCTTGTCAATACCCCGGGAGATTTTGGACTACAGGCTCCTGTTCCGCTTCACGGGGAGCTCCTTGATCATCTTGCCCTTTATCTGCAGGACCACAATTGGTCCATCAAGGCCCTGATCAGGCATATCATGACCTCGCAGGCTTGGCGACGGAGTAGCAAGGCGAGCCCACAGCACGCTGAGCGTGATCCGGAAAACCGATACTATGCCCACAGCAGCCGTCATCGCAAGGACCTCGAATCCTGGCGTGATACCACCCTGCAAGTAAGTGGCCGCCTGAATCTCCAGATCGGGGGTCGCCCCGTGAAAATCCATGAAGCCCCGTTTCCGCCTCGTCGGACAATTTACGGGCTTATTGAGCGGCAAAATACGCCCTCCTTCTTTCGGATCTTCGATTTTCCGGATTCCAGCCAGCCTGTTGTGAAGAGGGTGTCCACCACCACCCCCAACCAGGCCCTCTATCTCATGAACAGTCCCTTCATGCATGAGGAAGCGAAAGCTACGGCCGGGGCTTTGCCCGGTCAGGGAGATGAGGAAACCCGGATCAGGGCGCTTTATGACCGGGTCCTGGGCAGGAACCCGACCCCTGATGAACTGGGAGGTGCCCGGCGTTTTCTTGGATCAGTTGGGAAGGAGCAGCGCCAGACCTCGGGAGCGTGGAGCTATGGGCATGGGCGCCTGTTCAGGGAAACCGGCCGGGTAGAATTTAACTTGTTGCCTCACTACACGGGGAAAGCGTGGCAGGGTGGACCGGAGCTTCCGGATCCGCAGACCGGATGGGTTCATTGGAATGCGGCCGGCGGGCACCCGGGAAAGGGGGGTCACGCTGTAATTCTTCGTTGGGTGGCGCCGAGGAGCGCGACCATTGAAATTGCCGGGGAGCTCTCCAGGCCCTCTCGCAAGGGCGATGCGGTGCGCGGCCTTGTCGTGGCGCGCCGGGCGATAGCGGGACAATGGACCGTGCGCCCCGGGGAGCGGGCGGGGACCCCGCTGAGTCTGGAGGTCAAAGCAGGGGAGACCGTTGATTTTATTGTTGAGTCCACCGGAAGTGAAGCATGGGACAGTTTCTACTGGAGCCCTCTGATTCATGAACGTGGGGAGCCCGTCCCTCTTGCGGAGTCACGACCAGGGTTTTCCGGTCCCGCGCTGGACCGATGGCCGCTGCTTGCCCAGGTCTTGCTTCTTTCCAATGAGTTTCTTTACGTCGACTGACGATCGCAAGATCGACCCCTTTCCTGAGAGATGACACACCATGCAACAAATCCGGAGGACCTCTTTCTCACGAGGCGACAGCTTTTGTCGCGCTGCGGCATGGGCATGGCCGGAGTGGCCTTGAATGGGGTTCCCGCCCTGGTGGCCGCGGCGGAGGAGTCCGGCGAAGGAATCGGACTCAACCCTCTCGCTCCGCGGCGACCGCAGTTCCCAGGAAAGGCCAAGGCCGTCATTCACCTGTTCATGAACGGGGGCCCCTCTCATCTTGATACCTTTGATCCCAAGCCGGAGCTGACCAAGCTTCATGGACAGGAGCTCCCCAAGATGCTTAAGACCGAGAGGCCAACCGGGGCAGCCTTCAAGTCGCCTTTCCAATTTTCTCCAAGGGGGCAATCCGGCGTTGAGGTCTCTGAGCTCTTTCCCCACGTAGGCAGCATGGCGGATGATCTCTGTGTGATCCGGTCGATGTACGCGGACGTACCCAATCATGAGCCCTCGTTGCTCCTCATGAACTGTGGGGATGGGCGGCTGGTAAGGCCTGCCTTGGGATCATGGGTCACTTATGGGCTGGGCTCGGAGAACCAGAACCTTCCTGGCTTCGTGGCCATGTGCCCCGGAGGCTATCCCATCCAGGAGACCCAGAACTGGCAGTCGGCATTCCTGCCGGGGGCATTTCAGGGGACGTATGTGGATACGAAGCATTCGGATCCGAAAAAGCTGGTAGAGCATATCAAGGGGAATACTGCGGGCCGCGAACAGAGACGCCAGCTGGATCTCCTTAGGGAGATGAATGAAAATCACCAGAAGGAGCGCAGCAACGATGCCCGGCTGGAAGCACGGCTGCAGTCTTTTGAGCTCGCCTACCGTATGCAGATGGAGGCAAGTGACGCCTTTGACATCAGCAAGGAGCCAGAGGAGGTCCGCAAGATGTATGGGAGTGGAACTCAGGCGCGCCAGATGCTCATCACGCGAAGACTGATTGAGCGCGGCGTGCGCTTCGTACAGGTGTGGCATGGTGCGGGGCAGCCGTGGGACAATCATGATGACTTGGAAAAGAATCACCAGAGACTTGCGCGTGAATGTGATCAGCCCATTGCGGCGCTCCTGAAGGATCTGAAGATGCGGGGCCTCCTGGAGGAGACTCTCGTCATGTGGGGCGGCGAGTTCGGGCGCACGCCGACGGTGGAGATGCCCAAGAAAGGGTCGAATGCGGGCAAGATCAACGGGAGAGACCACAACCATTATGGGTTTTCGGTCTGGCTGGCAGGGGGCGGCATCAAGGGGGGCCATGTTCATGGCGCTACCGATCCATTCGGCTTCCAGGCAGCGGAAAACCCGGTTCATGTCCATGACCTCCAGGCGACCATTCTTCACCTTCTGGGCTTTGATCATGAAACACTGACCTATCGCTACTCCGGACGGGACTTTCGCCTGACGGATGTCCACGGAGAGGTGGTCCGGGATATTCTCGCGTGAGCGGCGGCCTAAATCCCGCGGGGACAGCCGGGTCCGACAAGAAAATCAGCTTACCCGCGGAGTTCCTCGAAGATCTCCGGGTCGTCCCTGAGTTTCTTCCGGATGCTGTTGATTTTTGACCACCGGCTCTTAAGGCTTTCGACGAGGTCCTTGCCCCCGTCTGCGCCGCCTTCCTCGACGGCTCTGCAGATATCGATGGAAGCTTGCAGATAGTCCTCAAACTTTTCGTGAATCTTTCCGTCAAGCTCCTCAAGTTCCTCGCGGGCATCTGCAGCCGCCGAGACGGCCTCCTCGGCCTCGCCGAATTTTCCTCGCAGCATCGTTCGCTGCACTCGGCTGAAGACCGCGGAGGAGCGGGAGTCAATTTCGTGGAAGCTGCCGCCGACAGAGAGTCGCTTGGGGGCGTCTCCGCGGACGTGGTCGAGTAAAAGCTTCGCCGAAATATGATTGGGCATAGCCTCCAGAACCGCCTCAAGGCGCTCTTGGACACGCGTACTTTTCAGGGCGGTATCTCCCTGATCGGCGATCCCCTCAGCCAAGGACTTGAAGTCATCAAGGGTGGTCTGGACATCCTTGTCCTTTTCGTCGCGCGAGAGAGCCCGGGCTTCCTCCATGTCTTTCATGGTAAAGACCTGGATATCAAGGAGCTGCTGAACTCCATCAAGAACGAGAATATCATTAACTCCCTCGGCATTACCTTCGGGGACCCCAACGATCGTGCATTTCCTCCGGGTGGCGCCACGAATTTTGGCGGCAACACCCCCGATGCTGGTCACTTTCCCGTTCGGGGTGATTCCCCCGGTACAAGCGAAGCCTTCATCAAGTTTTTCTCCTGTAAAAAGGGAGTCGAGCATCAGAGCCATGGCGGTTCCTGCGGAGGGGCCATCGACGCGCTGATCCCGGTCTTGGAAAACAATGCTGACCTGGTATCCGTCCGGAACCATGCCCTTGGGTTCATAGGTAATCCTTAGATAATCCCGGATCGACTTGAGGCTGTTACCCATCATGTCGCCGACCTTCTGGTCAATTTTGAACTCCACCCCCTTGACGGCTTCTTCCCGGAGAGCGGTTGCAATGATCTCACTGGCGGCTCCCGCGTGCTTGCCACTTCCAAGGGTGACCACCACAAGTCCCACGACCGAACTCTGATTGGAAGCCAGTTTGGCGGCATCGCCCCCGGGCATTTTTTCTTTCCGGGGTTCCATGCGGCCCCCTTGTCCGAAGGGATTCCATGGGGTCTCCTTGACGACGGCCTTCCCCTGTAGCTGGTCCCAGTCAACCTCGACGCCATTTTCTTCCAGCTCCTGCTGGATCTTTTCCAGGTCGTCGGCATATCTGTGCCCCGGAAGGAAGCGGAGAGCGACATCCACGCAGTAGGCGGCGCATATCTTGTTGTCCTCGTTGTCCTTATCTTTCAGCAGGGTGCGAACTCCCCGGTAAATATTTCCGACAAGGCGGTCCTTGCTGGTTCCACTACTGCCGTAGGCTTCTGCATCCTCCTCGAGCTGTTCGTAAGTCGTCTTGAAGGACTTGGCTTCAGGGTTAATACGCCCGGCGATTCCGAGGGCGTTGGATCGAAGCAGATTGGGGACCTTGCCGTTTTTCGCCTCAGGATCAAAATCGCTGGCGATGCGCGCGAGGGCGGCAACAAGCCCCGATTTATCGAAGGTTCCCCGTCTCCCGAAGTCCAGCTTGTCTGTTTCAAAGAGCTCGGCCTCCATGTCAGGGAGGTAAAAGAGAGTGTCTTCATCCTGAGCATGCAGGAAAGGGGCAGTTAGAAGGGCACAAAGGGCGAGAGTGCGTAAAAGCTTCGGGTTCATCGGGCTGCTGGGTGAAATTCTAGGCCATCGAGAGGATGCGCTAAAGAAAAAGTGTCGACGCCTTTCTCAACGGATTGGTCTACGCTCCAGTTTGAGCGGATCTGACACCGTAATTTGTGTAATCAAGGGCTTGTCTTTGGGCCAGAGGGCGTCTCGCCCGGGATGGACGGCGCCGGGAGGGACTCGCCGGTATAGGGGGCCAGTGTCCCGAGGAGATCAGCAAACGTTGACCGAAGGCGGCTGTGGTAGGTTGGGAGGGGGATCTTGCGATAGTAACTGACACCGTCCCTCAGCCCCCCGTCCCGTTTCCCCTGTCCTAGGTCCAGGGTGAGTTGCGCGACTTCTCTAGCCGCCTTGAGGAGGTCTCCGTCCTCCGGGGATATAAATTTGGAGAACCGTTCTATTTCCGAATTGGCGGCTTCGCCTGCTGTGAGGAGGCGCTTCGCGTTCAACTGGGCTAAGGATGTCCGCGCGATGGTGCTGATGGGCTCAACGGCGCTGCGCAGGATTCGTCCCGCGACTTCCCGCTCCACCCTTGTAGGTCGCAAGGTTGCGTCTCCCTGAGTAAGAAGCATCTTGGCAGAGTAATGAAAGGGCACCCTGCTCCTGATCTCTGTGAGACGCTCGCGGAACTTCGCGTTGACACAGAGCTGCCCCACATCCTTGTCCTTGCCGACTTCGCGGAGCTCCTCATAAATCTGGGAAGTTGCAGCGAGCCCGGCGGGGTCGCTTTTCTCGCTGGCGAGGTTCAGGGCGGTCTCGATGGAGCTCACGATTAATACCTCCCATCGGAGAAAAAACGAAGGATCCTCCAAGGCGATCATTGCTCGTAATTCCGGTTCGAAATCTGGGGCAACAAGGAGGCGCCCTCCCGGGGCAATCCGGAGGGCTCGGAGATAGCTCCAGCTCTGCCGGGGCCGGGTCAGAGAACCTTTGGCGTCAACCTTCGCGACGAGGATTACGTTGTCTCGGAGCGCCTTTCCGGTAAGGGCGGCATGCATCAGAAGAGCGGCTGGCCCTGAAATTGCCTGCTCGTTACCGGGGGCGTAGCGTGCTCCGCCGGTTGAGATGGGCGCGACCGTCTGGACAGGAAGATGGGGCCATTGGCGCTCAAGGGTCTTGCGCACGTTCTGCCGGGCGGCAACGAGGTCCGGGGAGTCGGCCTCCGGGCTGAGCGCAAAGGTAAGAACATCGTTGCGGGCAGATTCCTCGATTTTCATCTCCAAGGGAGCAATCCGCAGGATCCGGCGGAGGGAGTCATCGTAGAGAAAAAGAGGGGTCCTCGCCACCCCTTGTCGGAGGAGAATCGGGGATCGCTTAACCGGAGGGGGCGGGGGGATCGCAGCTTCAGGAGAAGGTGTCGGGTCCGGCGCCTTTTGATAGGCGTTGAGAGCGGGGACGACCTTGTTCCACCGCGCTGGCTCGCCCTCGGGGTCGTGCAGCTTTGCGAGGGGGCTCCGGGGGTTGATGACCGCGAGCGCATCGATGATCAGCCTGCCTAGAGTCTTTCCTCCCGTACCTGAGGCGGGATCCACCCGCCAGTCAGCAATGCCCCAAGCGTGCCGCAGCGGCTGATCGATGTCCCCTTCGAAAGGGCCCACTTGCTTGCCAGCCCGGAGAGATTTGTCCGTGTCCAGGGCAGGTCGGTTGGCAGGGTCGAGGCGGATCGCAAGGGCCAGTAATTGAGCGGTAGCCCGGGCCTGCTCGGGGGTGTCGTCCGTTGGGCGGATAGCGAGATCCGTAAGATGCCTTGAAAGCTCGCGCATAGTATCGGTATCGATGGGGATCTGGTCCCTGGGGAACAGGATGGCAGCCAGATCGGGGCCAATATAAGCCGTTCCCGGGAGTTGAGCCGGGAGAAGGCAGATAAGGAAGGCCAGATAATGCGTCCGCATGCCCGGGAACTCTCTCCTACCACTTTGTCTGGCGCAACCTTTTGCCTCCGGCTTCCAGACCGCTACAATGGGCGCATGCCGGAGCTAGCAGGAGACCACTATGAGGAGTGCACCCACGATGAGGTCATGTTCTACGATACCGATGTTGGTGGTGTCGTGCATAACCTTGCCTACCTACGAATGATCGAGAGATGCAGGACGAGACTTGCGGGAAAACTTGGCTTTAACTTGCGGAGGATGGCGGAGACCCAGGTGTATCCCGTGGTGGTGCGGACCGAGATTGATTATAGACAGCCCGGGCGCCTTGGGGATTGCCTCGAGACGCAAGGCTTGCTGGAAGAATGGGGCCGGGTTCGCTTCTGGTGTAAGTTTGAAATGCGGCGTTCCGAAGATGGGCTCGTTCTGGTGACCTGCCGGCAGCAGCTGGCCCTGGTACAGATGCCGGTTGGGAAGCCCCTGCGGCTTGGGCCTCTCGGGGGAGGGGCTGGATGAACGAGCTGCCTAGCGACCGAACATCTGGGTCCAGTGGGACCCGTAGTTTCCCAGCCCGACCCTGCGGTGGCCAGGACTGAACATGTTTCGGTGATGACCCGGAGAGCGGAACCACCCCCGGTTGGCAGAGCTGGGCTTGGTTGAGCCCATGAAGATGTTTTCCCCACTTGAAGTCGTGCCGCACAACGATGCCCTCTGGCCGAAGGACTCCTTACCTCTCACGGGGGAGGTATGACTGAAGAAATTCAGGGTTGCCATATCCTCGGAATGCCCCCTGGAGGCATCACAGAGCTTGGGGTCAAGGATGAGGGCGTTGAGCCCTACGAGAAGTCGCATCCGGTTGAGTTCTTCCACACCCCTGCGCTCCGCCTCGGGAACCATGCTGGCCCCGGCGAGTTTACGATTGGCCTCCATCACCCGCAGTCCGCTTCGGTCGAGGTCTGAGAGTTCCTCGGCCACGGATCGTTCTGCCGCCCGGATTTTAGCTACGGATTCTGCATCCTCGATCGCGATAGCCGCTTTCAGGATACCATCACGGAATTGCCCCAGCCTGAGAACCTGGGAGCGCTGTTTATTCAGGGGGTCCCCCGCGACCTTGAGGATTTTTTCGGCTGAGGGTAGCAGGAGTTCTCTCAACAGGGCGACAGCGGGCTCGCTCTGGGCAATGATCGCAGCCTTCATCGGACCTTCCGCCATCATACGCACGGAATGGAACGCTTCCCGGGCCTCCCTGATTGCCTGCTGGCTTGCTTGTCGGGCGGAGCCGGAATGTTGCTCCTCGGCTTCTTTTCTGAATGTATCGAGGTAGGCATCCCGTATGCCGGGCCAGACCTTGTCATACTCATTTTGAAGCCGCTGGAGCTCCTTGGGCTCTAGGTCGTTGAGCTGTTCGATCAGGTCCTCGAAGCCAATGTTTCGCTCCAGCCTCGTCTGAAGGGCGGAGAGAATCTCATCAGTCGCCCTCGGAGCCGCCCTCAGGCCGGAAATGCCCGTGGAAAGGGCGATGAGGAGCACGATGGGGCGGCGCATGGGTGGACCGTAAACGCAGACCGAAGAATAGCGAACTGCTAAATTTACGCCAAGCAGGTCCCGGTCCCCGGCCCTTCTGGCCCGAAGGCCCCTCTGAAAGGGGACTCCGGGCCTTCGTTGGGCGGACTCATCGCGAGTGGTTGTAGTGCCGCGCTTTACACGACGCTATCTCCGTCCGCCGAAGGAGAGGCCGAAAGAGATTCCGGAAGATCGTCCCAGGGGTCGGTGACCACGCACAGTAATACGGGGAGGAGCACAAGGGATGGCACGCGGAATCACCGGGGCAATCACTCTGGGCCTGGTGCTGTAATATCGAGTGCGGGGCGGGAGGATATGGCCGCGGGCAATGGGAATCCGCGCGTAGGCGAACACCGGCCGGCTGTAGCAGTCGAAGGATCGCACATAGCGCCGGGTGTAGACCACTGATCCACAGGAGACGCCCCCGCTTCGGAAGGAGGCATGGTGTGGGTGGCCGGGTCCGGCCTCAGCGCGAGGCGAGTAGATTATCCCGGTAAATAGGAATGCTGTGGTGGCACAAAGGATCTTTATCATGAGGAATTCTCTGGGGTTACGTGCCGTTGGACCACTCTCGGGGGAGGTTTATTCAGGACAACTTCCTCCCGCGTCCAGAATCGGAGACTCTCCGCGGGGCCAATGGGCCCGCGGCAAGCTACTGGTCCAGGTTGTAGATCTGCTTGAGGGCGCTGAGGAGAGCATCCCCGGATCTTGGTTCACCATGCAGGACCTTGCCTCCCGCACACATTAATTTGGGAAGAAGGGCGTTCCCCTTTTTGAGTTGGCCGAAGTCCTTGACCCCGGATCGAAGCAGGGTCTCGACCGAGGAGTCCTGCAGAGCACGCTCGAGTTGATCATGTCCGACAATCTGCCCGACCGCAGCCTCTGCGACCTCGGGGGGTAGATCCGGGGTGGAAATCAACTGTTCGTGTACTTCGGGCCATTTCCCGGGATTGGCTTTCCAGGCTGCGATGCTGAGGCGGGCGAGCTCGCAGGCGTGCTGGTGCTTCGGGCTCTGGATCTTAATGAAGGGATTGCAGGATCTATTCAGGGGGACCGGGAGGAGGATTACGCAAAAGAGCCCGGAGTGTTTCTTCTCAACAAATTGCAGCTGCTCATGCACTTTTCGACAGGAACTGCAGGTGTAGTCGAAGTACTTCACCATGACATACTTCGCGTCGGGAGGACCCAGGTGGGGCATTGTCTCGGTATTGTAGCGCTTGCCCCCACGGGTGAAGGCAATTCTCCGGCCACTTTTTTCTGTCGGCCCTCCCTCGTCCTGGAGGGCCTGGGTCGTGCTGGAATGGGTGTCAGATTTCGGGCCGAGGAGCTGGCCCATCGCGAGGGTCAGAAGGGCGACCATGGCCAGGAGGGGAGCAAAGCGAAGAGGGCCCTTCGATGGAGGAATGTCTCGCAATGATTGCACCAGAATGATGGAGGTGACGACCCCGATCGTATGCATGGCGAGGCACCAGGGGCACATGGCTCTGATGGTGAGATAAAGGATCCCGATAAACCACAGAGCAGCGCCGGTGAGGCAGATTGCGAGAGCGCCGTAGAGCGATCTGGAGGGGCGGAAGGAGGCTGCCAGCAAGGCGACGTAGACCACCATGGCAAGTACGCTGACAGGAATCCCAAAGAACTGGGACCACTCCGAGCCCAGGACAGTGCCGCACCCTGACCCTTCTCCGCAGCCCGCAAGGGAGGACGTTTTCCCGGTAAGCTTAAGCCCTCCCAGATAGCCGCAGATGAGGAGCCCGGCGAGGGAGAGGATACGAAGGAGCCACGGGGGTTTCACGGCAGCAGGATGAGACGCGAGGGCCTTGCCTCAACGTTAAAATGGTCATTTCGCGGTTCGGGCCAGCCACGTGGCTAAATCGTCGGGAGGATGGAGGCCGTGGGGGTGATGTCCCTTCCCTGGCTTGCGCCACACCTTGAGCGGCCCTCCAAGAGACTCGTAATTTCGGGCCAGAATCTCTCCGTTTTCCTCGACCGGCACGACCTTGTCGGCCAGCCCTAGAACGAGGGCGATGGGCACCCTCTTCTCTGCAAGGGGCTTGAGGGTGGCCGGGGTGAGGGGTTGCGGGTGGTGTGGCGCGGCTGCCGCGGCGAGACCATAGGCCCTGAGGCAACGCTGCCAGTCCTTCTTGGAGAACTTGCCGTTTTTCCCGCCAGGCCAGGAATTGAAATTACAGACCGGGTTGTCCCCGTAGATCGCGGCCACCTTGTCCGGGTTGGCCGAAGCCCAGTTGATGATGATCAGCCCCCCTCTGGACATGCCCTCCAGAATGGGGCGGGGCGAGAGGCCCTCCCTGACTGCGAGGGCATGGAACTTGTTCCATCGCTCCACGGCGCTGGGAGCGCCGAAAAGCCCTCCTACCTCGCAGTAGGCAAGATGAAAGCCCTGCTCCAGGAGTTGCAGTTCAAGGGCGGGCTGGTGTCCCCAGAAGCGAGCTCGCCAGATCCAGGGCTTGTTCCTGGATGGGGTTTTGGGTGCCACTACGATGCAACGGGCCCCGTCCCCGGGGAGCGGAAAGTCGAGGCGCTCATAACCGTGCCACGTGGACTGTCTGCCGTTGGGCCACGCTGCAGTTGCGATCGTGGGGAGTGAGAGGACGAGGATGACAAGAAGTGAAGGCATGACTTGGACAGGCGGACGGTTCCGGGTAGCATTTCCTCCATGCTTCGTCCCGTCCTATTTTACCTCGCCATTGGCATAATGTCCTTGCTCCCTGCTGCGGAGCTCACGGTGGCCACCTTCAACGTTCGTCTGGCCACCCGGGGGGACCAGGGAACGCGCAACTGGAATGCCCGCAAGGATCTGGTGGTGGAAACCATCCGGAAAATGAGTCCTGACCTTCTCGGGGTCCAGGAGGCCCTTCCGCAGCAGATGGATTACCTGAGCGAGGGCCTTCCGGGCTATGAGAGGTTCGGAGTGGGACGGGATGATGGAAAGAACCGGGGAGAGTATTCGGCGCTCTTCATCCGCAGTGAGCGCTTGGAGCGTGACCCGGAGGAGGGCGGCACCTTCTGGCTCAGCGCAACCCCGGGAGAGGCAGGGTCGAAGACCTGGGGGAACCAGGTGACCAGGATCTGCACTTGGGCCCGGCTGGTGGACCGGAAGAACGGAAAGGGGTTTTATTTCTACAACACCCATTGGGATCATCAGAGCCAGCCTTCCCGGGAACAAGCGGGCCGCCTGATGGCCATGCGGATTGATGCGCGGAAGCGGATGGGCGAGCCCGTCGTAGTCACCGGTGATTTCAACGCTACCGAGACAAACCCGGGAGTGTCCTATCTGCTGGGGAACAAGGTGGCGCTTGCAGGGGGGAAGGGACCGGAGCAGTGGAGCAACCCTCTCAAGGCCCCGTTTTTTGAGCTTCATCCCGGGGTTAAGGATCGCAACACCTTTAACCGTTGGAAAGGAGTGATCCCTGGTTCGCGGATGATTGACCATGTGCTGGTATCCCCCGGGTGGAAGATTCAAAAGGCGTGGATCGAGTATCACATGCGGGGCAAGATGGTTCCCTCGGACCATTGGCCGGTGGCCGCGGTGATTCGTTGGGCGGATCAGCCCTAGGGGTTCAGGGGCCCCTAAATAAGTGGTGGAGAATTACTTCGGAGAAGCGTATGAAAAGCCAATGGTAGCGCTGTGGGTCACGCTGGGTGTCGTCCTAGGAGTTTTTCTCCTCGTTGTGGTGGTCCTTTACAACCGCTTCATCAGCCGACGGAATCGATTGCGCAATGGCTTTGCAGCCATGGACGTGCAGCTGAAGAAGAGGTGGGACGTGGTGCCTCAGCTCGTGGAAACGGTCAGGGGTTACGCCTCGCACGAACGGGAGTTGTTTGAACGGGTGACCAAGGCCCGGCGTGGCATCGAGCTGGCGGAGTCCGCTGGTCCGGAGCGCTTCAGCCATGAACAGGACCTGGGGGCCGGGGTCGCCAAGGTCATGCTGCTGGCAGAAGATTATCCCGAGCTCAAGGCGGGCGAGCAGTTCCTCAACTTGCAAAGGAACCTGAGCGAGGTGGAGGCCCAGATCGCGGCTGCGCGCAGAGCCTTTAACGCGGCCGTCACGGACTGGAATGACGGCGTGGAGAAGTTTCCCGGTAATTTGTTGGCGGGGATCTTTGGCTTCCGGGTCCACGACTGGTTCGAGACTCCTGAGTTCCAGAGAAAGGTGACCGATATACAGCTTTAGGGAATCTGGAAAATATCCGACTCGAAAAGGCAATATCCTGTGACAGACCTCTCCAAGGAGTTCCGGCAACTCGAGGCCATTCGACAGGGTGAGAGGATACGCTTCACCATGCTGTTAATCGTGGGAGTGCTTGTTGTAGCGCTAGCGATCTGGGTGATGATTTTGGCCGGTGAGGGTCTTTTTGGTTACCTCTCTGCGGCACTACTGGCACTTGCGTTTTCGTTATTTTCCGGGGCGTTCAGAGCTCGAGGTCGCTATTGCGTGGCCTATAAGAGCCAAGTGATTCCCGCTCTAGTACGGAGCCTTCAGCCGGACATGGACTACCAAAGTGAAGGGCATTTCAAAGACGACTTGTTCTATAGAAGTGGGCTCTATGAGCAGTATTATAACATCTTTGAGAGCGAGGATGTTCTCAAGGGCTCTATCGGGGAGACCGAGTTCCAGATTGGCGAAATCAAAGTTCAATGTGAGACCACTTCGTACGAGAATGGGGAGAAGCGAAGAGAAATTGAAACGATCTTTGATGGCCTGTTCGCAGTTGCGGCGTTTCCTCGAGAATGCCGGGGGAGTATTTTTGTGGTCCCGGATTTTGCTGAGAAGTATTTTGGAATGCTGGGAGCAAAATTCCAAAAGGTTGGGTCAGGTCTGAATCAACACCTCCTGCGGATCGATAACCCGGAATTCGAAAAGGCATTTGTCGTTCGGGCCACGGATCCCGCGGAAGCCATAACAGTTCTGACCGCTCAGCTACAGGAGCAGATTCTGACCCTGCGGGCCCGATTCGGGAGTGATCTGCGATTGGCATTCAAGCCGTCCCAGCTTTTCATCGCCATCCCGAGCAGCAAGGACTGGTTTGAGCCGAAGATGTCGCGGCCTGCTTCCTCCCACGCCCAAGTCTCGGCGCTCTCGCAGCAATTAAAGGCCTGTTTTAAGATCGTGGAGGATCTGAACCTCAATAAGAGCGTCTGGACAACGCCCGGGCCGCAGGACACATGATGACGAGTTACGAGGCAGGGCGCGTGAGAAACCTTGCGGAAAACCCTTGAAAGCCGGGCTTTACCGGTAGGGTATACTCAGGCATCAGAAATTCCCTCTCCAAGGTGACTGGAATCGTGGCAGGTCTCCTGTCCGCCCTATTGCTTTCCGCCCCCGGATATGCCCGCGAGGCCGCGGTTGCCTCAAGCCATTGGGCTTGGAGCCCCTTGGGGCAGACCGCCCCGCCGTCTTCCGGGTTACCACGGGCAAAGACCCTGGTGGCTGTCTCTTATACACATCTGACGCTGCCGACGAATAGAGAGGTGTAGATCTCGGTGGTCGCCGTATCATT
>CAXEFH010000020.1:0-22639 GCA_963989605.1 uncultured Roseibacillus sp.
GGCGAGAATATCCACGATCATCATGATCATGGAAGAGTCTGTTCCAGTGTATTTATATGACTTTGTCCGGGGGGTGATGGGTCCGGTATTCTCAAACAACGCCTGAAAGTATCGCTGGCGCTGGTAGGTTTTGCCCAGAGACCTCGCAAGGTTTCCGTCCGGGAAGCGCAAGCCCGATTTCATCGAGAGGGCGTCGCGCAGGGTGATGGTTTCAACACCGGCCCTTATCCGCGATCGGTCAATCTCGGGCATGAATTCGATAACTGGCTTATCCAGATCTTTCATGCTGAGAAGCCCCATTTGGATCGCCCGGCCGAGGGTTATCGAGGTGAGGGTCTTGGTAATGGACATGGCGTAGTGTGGGCCGTCGACCCGGCCCCGGCGGTTGTACATCTCGAAAATCAAGCTGCCGTCCTTCCAGAGAAGGATGCTGTCGAGATTGGAGTATTTTCCCGCCTCGTCATCAGAGAGCAGGGCCTTGAGGGCTCTTACGGTGCCTGGCACCTCCAAGGTTCCGACCCGCAACCCGTCTCCCAGGTCTTCTGGAGAATTACTGATGTAGGGCTTGCGAAGATAAGGAAGTTTCTTCTGCTCGGCATAGCTCTGGTCTTTCGGATAGCTTCCTGGGAAGTCGGGGCAATTCGGAAGCGGGCAGGAGTGCCAGTGGCGCCATGACGGCGACAAGGATCAAATGAGGGGCCCTCGCGGTTCGAACCGCTGCCAGACGCCTCAGAGCGGACGCCGCAAGGCGGGAAGAAAAGCTCATGGTTTGAGCAGTCGAGGAGAGGGAGTTTCAACCCACCCGGCCTTGCGTTGCCCTTTGCCCGGACGACCCACGTCGCCAAGCTCTTCACGGGCGGCTTTAGCATGAGAGATGAGCCGCCTTACGATCTCCGGGTGTCCAGCCGCCACGTTGTTGTCCTCATGGATGTCTCTGGCGAGGTTATAGAGGGCGAGCTCTTTCTTGCCCTCGGGCTTTCCCCAGTTGCGCTTTTTGGAGTCCATCGCAAGGAAAAGCTTCCAGTCCCCGGAGCGCACTGCCTGTAACTGGTCCATCTGATAATAGAAGAATGCATCGCGAGGGTGGCCCTTTGCCTGCCCGCTGAGAATGGGCCAGATGTTCTTTCCGTCAATCGGCCGGTCCGCAGGGAGCGTGCCGCCGGAGATCGCGGCCGCCGTGGGTAGCAGGTCCATGGTGCAGGTGAGGGCTCCACTGGAGCTTCCAGCTGGAATTCTTCCAGGCCAGCGGACAAGGCAGGGAACTCGCATGCCTCCCTCATCGGTGCGTCCCTTCCGACCTCGGAGGGGTAGGTTACTACCCTGTTTTTCCCTCGCGGAGCCGTTATCCGAGGTGAAGAGAACCAGAGTGTGTTTATCAATGCCTTCAGACTTGATGGTTTTGAAGAGCTCTCCCATTGACCAGTCAATCTCCTGAACCCAATCCCCGTAGGCGCCCCCCTCGCTACTACCCTTGAATTTCTCCCCGGGCACGAGGGGGAGGTGCACCGCAGTATGAGGAAGGTAGAGAAAGAATGGGTTGCCGCTGTTGGACTTAATGAATTTTACGGCTTCTGAAGTATACTGTGCGGTAATCGTAGTCTCCTTTTGCACGCGGTCCCTGATCACGGTCAGATCCCGCACAAGGGGCAATGGGACCTCCTTGCGGTTCATGTCATTACTGTAGGGAATGCCGAAGTAATGATCGAAGCCGTGGTTGGTAGGCATGAAGTCAGGGTGATCCCCGAGATGCCATTTCCCGATACACATGGTAGAGTAATTCTGCTCCTTCAGGACTTCGGCAATGGTGACTTCTTCTGGATTGAGTCCCTTACGTGCTGCAGGAAAGAGCACACAAAGATTCTGTTCGTCGACATGCATATTGACCCGACGCGGATAACAGCCAGTCATCAGGCTGGAGCGTGACGGGGTGCATACGGGGCAGGTAGAATAAAAGTCAGTGAGCCGCATGCCTTCCCGGGCCATCTGGTCAAGGACGGGCGTGGCGTGCTTCTTGGCTCCGAAGGGCCCGATGTCGGCATAGCCAAGGTCATCGCAGAAGACGATAATGATGTTAGGTTTCCGTTCGGTGGCCTGAACGAGAGGAGCGGAAATCAGGAGGGAAAGGAGAAGTAAAAAATAGACGGTCTTCATTAACGAGGGGAGGGCAGGAGAGTTCCCATGGAGGTTGGATAAGGCGGGAGGTAAACCGCAGGAGGAAGAGCAAGTTACTCGTAGCGCCACTTCATGAGCCATGGGTCTTCCGTGCGCTTTTGCATGGCCTTAAGCTTGGATTGATAATGAGAGAGAACATTAGCGAATGCAGGATCCTCTGCGAGATTACGTGTCTCGGAAGGATCGGACGAGATGTCGTAGAGCTCAAACTGTGGGCGGTTGATATAGGAGTCGACGGTGCGCTTTCCATAGGGAGCCTCGGCGCCTTTTGCGAACTGGGCCTGCCAGGTGGAAGCGCGCCAGAGATCTGAGGCGAATGGGTAAGGCTGACGCCAGGCGATATTCCAGATGAGCTTGTATTTGCGATCCCTGACGACCCGCATGGGATAGTACATCTGGATTTCATGAAAGGTGTGAGAGGCTCCAATCTCGTCCCAGCCCTTGGGGCTGGCTTCTTCCAGAACAGGAACCCAGGAGCGTCCGTGATAGGCCTTTGGTGGTTTGCCCCCGTTCTCACCCGACGGCACCTTGGCAACACTGATTAGCTTGAGAGGGGCCTGCCGATCGGCATCGTAGGCTTGGGCAAGATCAAGGATGGACGGCGTGATATCCACATGGCTGATCATAGCGTTATTCACGACCCCTCTTTTTTTTGCCCCGGGGTGACGAACAATGAAGGGGACGCGTAAGCCCGCCTCGTAGACGGTGGTCTTGCCCCCCGGAAAAGCCATTCCGTGATCCGCAGTATAGATGAGGACCGTGTTGTCCCATTGCCCGGTTTCCTTGAGCAGGCTGACGAGGTGCCCCAGTCCCTGATCAATACGGGAGCAGCTTTGATGATATTGCGCGATTTCGGAGCGGCACTCGGGGGTATCCGGAAGGAAGTCGGGAACCTTGACCTTGGAGGGCTCGTAAAAGACCTCCTCGATTCCCTGATGGGCTTTCCGTTCCGGTTTGTTGCCAAAGAGGTCCGGTTTGAGCTTAAGGGGAGAAGTTTTATCTACGCCTCCGCCGCGGTGGGGGTCAGAAGTGCAGAAGTAGAGGAAGAAGGGCCGGGCGGAGCTTTCTTGGAAGAGATCCCGGCAGCTTTCGGCCATTGACCGTGCATTGCGAGCATTGCCAGCGAGTCTCTTTTCAAACTCGAAAACCGAGACAGGAGCGACATGATATTTTCCGATCTGGGCGGTGCGGTAGCCGGCCTGTTTCATCTGCAGTGGCAGGCTGACAGCAGCCACGGAAGGGAAAGAAGCAAACTTGTGAAAGTCGTGCGTGTGCCCATATTGGCCATTCCGATGATTGTGGAGGCCGGAAAGAATCACCGAGCGACTGGCTGAGCAAGAGGCGGTCGTTGCGAATGCGTGGGTGAACCGTGTTCCCTCTGCGGCCAGGCTGTCGAGGTGTGGCGTTTTGATATCGGTGTGTCCGTAGCACCCTGCGATGGGGCTTTGGTCGTCTGTCACAAAGAGAATGATGTTCGGAGCACGAGCTCCGGATCTGGGGCTTAAGGAAACCAGCAGGAGGATCAGGAACAGGATTCTCATAGGGGATGCGAGTAGTTTGGAAGCGGACAGAGCGGACGGACGAATCATGCGTAGCGGACTGCGGATTTATCCCATGCGAGCGGGAACCGATATCTGCCCCCAGGCCTTAGGGTCCCGGTAACCGACAGTACCACGGGCATCAACACGGTATCCGCAGCGCCTGACGAGCTCTTCGCCGCTCACGAAGTCATCCCCGGTTACCTTGAGGCGGGCGGTTAACTTATCCTCAAGTTCGTCACGGAGGGCACGGTGGCCCGGGGATTCGATCAGATTCGTCTTCTGGAAAGGATCACTCTCATTGTCGAACAATTCCCATGGCCCCGCAAGGGAACGGGTATAAGTATGGCGTCGTGTTCTTATACCGCGGTATTCTCGACCACCTTGCGCTCTGGTCCATTGCCCGAAGGGACTCGGGCAGGTGATCAGAGCGTGATTGTCCTCCAGCTTACGCCCACCGCATACGACTTCCGAAAAATCTTCTCCCTCCACGCTCTCCGGAATCTTAATGCCGGCCAGCCCGAGGAGCGTCGGCATGATATCAGGGGTGTTAATGGGGGCTTCGATCTTGCTGGGACGGGCCTTGAGGCGGGACGGGCAGCGGAGAAGGAAGGGGACGCGAATGGACTCATCCCAGGGGCGTTGCTTCTTGAGCTGGCCTCGCGAGTGCAGCATGTCGCCGTGGTCAGAGGTGTATACGACGATAGTATTCTCCAGTTGCCCGGTTTCCCTGAGGGCGGTCATGAGCCACCCGACACACTCGTCAAGAGCACTGCAGTGAGCGTAGTAGCCAGCGTAAGTTAACTGAGCCTGCTTGCGGATTTGGGCGGGAACATTTTCCCGGAGAGTCAGTTTCTTGCGGTCGTAGTGCTCCAGCCATTTGGTTGGCCCAGTTCGGTAGGGAGCATGGGGGGGGCCCCACGAGAGAAAGAGGCTGAAAGGCTTCCGGTTTTCAGCTGTTGCAGCGCCGTGATTCCTTATGTAGGTCACGGCGTCTCGGGTCTGTGCGTAGGCGTCATATCCCTCCCACGTCCTGGGGTCTTGGCCCTCCCTGTCAAAGTAGCGGGACTTGTTGTAGTTGTGCGTGCACTCCAACACCTTCCAGTAGTCGAACCCCTGGCGGCGCTCTGGGGGAATGTAGGCGGAGCGCCCTGTTCCATCGATATGCCACTTCCCGATGTAGCCAGTGTTGTAGCCGGCAGAAGTCAGGGCCTCGGCGAGGGAAGTGGCGTTGTCGTTCAGCCGCAGATCATTGAGGAACAGACCGTGCGAAAGAGGATACTGCCCGGTGAGCAGGCAGCCCCGGTGTGGGCAGCAGACGGGAATCCCCGAGACCGCATTCGTGAAGTTGACACTTTGATCTGCAAGGGCATCGATATTAGGTGTGCGGACGTCCGGATTGCCCATGTAGCCATGGTCCATTGCGCGCCACTGATCGGAGAAGAGGTAGAGAATGTTGGGACTTTCTCGGGACGACTGCGCGGTTGTCTGGCTGGTCGCGGCGAGGGCAGTGGCAGAGCTGGTGAGGAAGTGACGACGGTTCATAGAGCCAGCCCGAAGAATCCCCCGGGAGAAGGGCCATGCAAGGAAGATCGTAGCTCCGGAACAGACTGCGATCCCGTGCGGCAGGATCCCTGGCTGGCGGCGGCAACGGGGACGTGCCCCGGCAGGTATCGCGGGGCAGCCCTATTTTTTCTTACTGTTCCGCTCGATCAGCTTGATTTTGCGCTTGAGCTGGCTGATCTCCGAGCGGGCGGTGTTGATTTTACTGTAAACCGCCTCGGCTTTGTTTCTCCATGACTTCGCCTCGGTTAGTTTCTTCTGACTCACTTTCGGATCTCCTCCTGTTCCTCCAATACCCTTGAAGGCATCGTCCTCGATTTCAGAGGCCTTGTCGTCAAGGGCCTTGGCCTCCGGCCTGAGTTTAGCAGCTACCTGTTCCAGCTCGGCGATTCGCGCCATCATGGATTGAATTTCCGCGTTGTCGGAGAGAGTCGACGGAGTGTCCTCAACCGGCTTGGTGGTTTCTGGCCGTGTCGTCGACGGTCTCGTCGTTTTAGGCTTGGTGGTTTTCGGCTTTGTCGTAGCCGGCTTGGTAGTTCCGGGCCGCCTGCCGACCGAAGGCGGCAGTCCTGCATTCGCTCGCAAGGCCGCAATAGAAGCTCTCGCCCGGGCGTCTTCGAGGGTTTTTTCCCGTGCCAGTAGTTCCTGTGCCCTCGAGGGGTCATAGCCGAACCTTGTCTGGAATTCCTCGGGCAGTTCTTCGAATTTGATGCGCGCGGTTCCATACTCGTGGGTGATCCGGACTCCGACCTCGTCCACCCCCTTGATCACCACCTTCTTGTAAGTCCGGCCCTTTCCGGTGGTGAGCGAAGGGTGCTTCTCTCCGACTGCTCCCTCTCTTGCTGCCGCGGCTTTTGCGAGGCGAACCTTTTCTTCCTCCGCATCTTTTCTTGCGGCTTCCTCAAGAGCGGCAAGCTCTTCCCCGGCAGCGCCATCGGTTTCATCCGAAGCAGCCGCCTCGTCCGGGATCTGGTCCGGGGAGAGAGATTCTCCTGGATCCGCGGGCACTGGATCAGTTTTGACGTCATCCTGAGCGGGGGCCACCGGCAGTAAATTCAGGCACGGAATGAGACAGGCAATGACTAATCGCATACCAAGCGAATTATGACGGAGGGGGAGGAGTGTCCAGTTCCAAAGCCCGTCCTAGTGCGCGATTTATTCAGAGAAATTAATTAACGAGGGCCCGGGCAGGAATGGCGGCAGCGATTTGACTCGCCACGGGTTGCCTCGGGTGGTGCTTTCCGGTCAGGGAATCACTGGGTCCCTGACGATGAGCACCAAACCTCGCCTGCCTTCTCTTTCAGTCGCACTCTTACCTGTGGCGGCGGTGGCGATCTTTCTTGGACTGGGGATTCAAGTGCTGGGAGCGGATGCACATTTGCCTATGATCGTGGGTAGTGTGGTTGCCGCAGTTACAGGAAAAGCTCTGGGCTTCAACTGGAAGAGGCTCCAGGAGGGAATGGTCCGGGGAATCTCAGTGGGCCTTCCTTCCGTCCTGATCCTTCTGGCCATCGGTGTTCTGATTGGATCGTGGCAGGTGAGCGGGGTGGTCCCGCTCATGGTATTTCATGGGCTGCGTCTTCTTGCCCCGGAGGTGTTTCTGGTTGCCTGCTGCATGATATGTGGCGTGGTGTCATTGACTACCGGCAGCTCGTGGACCACGGCGGGGACGATCGGTGTGGCATTGATTGGAATCGCGGAGGGACTGGGAGTTTCCAGCGCGATGACAGCGGGGGCGGTTGTTTCCGGATCTTATTTTGGGGACAAGCTTTCTCCGCTGTCGGATACCACGAATCTGGCCGCCGCGGTAGCAGAGGTCCCTCTCTTTCAGCATATTCGGCACATGCTCTGGACGACGGTCCCAAGCATGCTGATTGCTCTTGGCGCTTATGCGATCCTGGGCTTTTCGTCAGGGGACCAGTCCAGCTTCGGTGAAATCAGCAGCCTCCTTGATGCGATTGAGAGGAATTACCAGCTATCCCCATTGCTTTGGCTGGCCCCGCTGAGTGTCGTGGGATGTCTTTTTTTCCGAGTTCCTGCGCTGGGGGCGATTCTTGCAGGAGGCCTCGCCGGTATGATTTTGGCTCTCACGATCCAAAAAGTCCCGGCGAGTGAGGTGGTATCTGTGCTCCAGAGTGGGCATGCTCCAGAGACTGGGCTTGCCCGGCTCGACGAACTTCTTACCGGGGGCGGGCTCGAGAGCATGTATTGGACCATTGGCCTTATTCTCTGCGCGCTATCCTTTGGAGGTCTGATGGAGGTAACGGGAATGCTACGGGTAATCGTAGAGGCTATCTTGAGGGCTGCTACCACGAGTGGCCGATTGGTGCTAGCCACGTTGTCTTCGGCGCTTGGAATCAATCTGGTGGCGGCTGACCAGTATCTCTCGGTTATTCTTCCCGGCAGGATGTTTGGAGAGGCATATGCAAGGGCTGGACTGGATCCTCGGAGCCTTTCTCGGTGTCTGGAAGACGGGGGGACCGTGACGTCTCCTCTTATTCCATGGAATACATGTGGAGCCACGATGCTGGGAGCGCTGAAAGTTGGGCCTCACCTCTTTGCTCCCTATGCCTTTTTTAACCTGATGTGTCCCCTGATCTCAGCCTTGCTGGGATTAACGGGGTGGACGATGCGCCGCAGGACGGGAACCGGAGACCGGGAATGAGTTCGGACGCTTTCAAGTCCTTCGCCAGGTCGTCAGGATCGAGGGAAGTTTCCCCCGGGGGCGTCTGGTGCGGGTAAAAAGAAAAAAGCGCGGGGGTTGGCCCCCCGCGCTGTTGATCAATTCCCGGGGAAATTCCCGGGCTCAGACCTTGCTGGCATCCGGGATCTCGAAACCCTTGTTGTTCGGGTCTTTCAGCAATGCGTTGGCCTCGGCGGCAAACTCTCCGGTATGGCGCTCGGTCTTGGGATCAAAGGTGAGCCACGGTCCCACCGTGTAGTGCTCCTTGTCCACCGGGATCTTGCAGCCTTTCTCCATGACGTCATGGAGGATTCCGAAGTGCTCCCCAGCATCCTTGTTATCGCCGAAGGTGCCTGCCTTCTTGTTAAAGGGAACCTTCTTCCCGAGCCGGTAGGAATTATTCATGAGGTGACCCACAACGCATCCATAGTGGGCGTCCATGACATCTCCATTGGCCATTTCGGGCTTATTTTCCCGGCATGCGGTAACAAAACTGTTCCAGCATCCGCCGGGTGTCACGTCGCCGCCGGAAAGCTGGATCTTCTCCCCCTTGTCACTGCCGGGCTTAAAATAGTGGGGGTTCGTGTCGGACATGATGCGCCCACCATCTTCAAAGTAATACTCGTTCTTAACCTGCCTCTGGTAGCCATTGTAATTCACGTTCCGGACATTGAAGAAGCAATACTGCCCGTTGGGGTACTGGGCGATTCCGAACATGGTGTTAGGGGTCTCTCCCTGATCATTCCACTGGAAGCGGCCGCCAATGGCCATGGCCCGCACGGGGTGGGTTTGGTTGTCGTCGATGGCCCAGCGCGCTACGTCAAGCTGGTGAGTCCCCTGATTGTTGAGGTCGCCGTTGCCGGTCTTCCAGAACCAGTGCCAGTTGTAGTGGACGTAGTTGGCGTGGTAGTCATCAATTACGGCAGGGCCCTTCCAAATGTCCCAGTCCAGATTTTCTGGTGGGGAGGCGATACCCTTGGTTCCAATTCCTCCGCGGGGTTTGCAGCAGTAGCCGTAAGCGATCTTCAATTTCCCCCATGTGCCTGCCTTGATCATCTCATGAAGGGCGGCAATGTTCTTGTCGCTCCGGCGCTGGGTTCCATGCTGGATTACAACTCCGTATTTCTTCTGGGCTGCAACCGCAACGCGGCCCTCCTCGACGTCATGACTCATTGGCTTTTCAACGTAGACATGCTTCCCGGCCTGAGCGGCCCAGATTGTCATGAGGGAGTGCCAGTGATTCGGGGTCGCAACTGAGATGGCGTCAACCTCGGGATCTTCAAGAGCTTCACGAATGTCGACCACCGCCTTGCAGTTCTTGTGCCCCCTCGAGCGAACCTCATTGAGCCGCCGATCACGGGCGCCCGAGTCAGGATCGGCGACATAGGCGATCTCGACTCCCTTGATGCCTCCTAATCCTCCCAGGTGCGACCCTCCCCTGCCATTGAGTCCTGCCACTGCAATTCGGAGTCGGTCGTTGGCACCCCTGACCTTAGCAGAGGACTTGGTGCCAATAATCAGCGGGGCGGCACCTGCTGCGGCGGTGCTTTTGACGAAACGGCGTCGATTCAGTGAGCTCATATCCGGGAAGCCTAGAGCAAGAGAGACCGCGCTTGCAGCCTTAAATTCGATAGATTCGCCGGGAGGAGTCCGTAGCAGGAGAAGTTTTGTGATTGAGCCACGTGAATAAAATCGTAGGGCCTGACAATGCATTTGCGCCTAACTCCCATATTTCTTGCTGCAGCCTGCCTTCTGGTGCCGGGCGCATCAGGGATTGAACTGCCGGGGATGTTTGGTCGCCACGCGGTTCTCCAGCGTGGAAAAACGGTGCCTGTGTGGGGTTGGGGCAGACCCGGGGAAAAGGTGGAAGTGCGTTTCGCGGGACAGGTCGAGCATGGAGAGGTTGATATTGAAGGAATGTGGAGAGTTGAGTTGCCCCCGCTGGATGCCAACGCACAGGGGCAGACTCTCGTTGCGACCGGAAGTGAGAGTGGAAGGGTTGCGGTTGAAGATATCCTCGTGGGCGAGGTATGGATGGCCTCGGGGCAGTCCAACATGCAGTGGGCCCTCTCGGCCACCGAGCGGGCTGCAAAGGACATTCCTGCTGCCGATCATCCGGGGCTCAGAATGTTCCTCACCGATCTCACGACTGCTGCTAGTCCGCGCCGTCGCGTGGGAGGGGAGTGGAGTGTCACCACTCCTGAAAGCGTGGGGAAGTTCTCTGCGGTAGGCTACTATTTCGCGTTGAAGCTCTACAGGGAGCTGGGTGTGCCGGTAGGGATTATTCGAACCGCCTGGGGCGGCAAGCCTGCGGAGGCGTTTACCAGCCGGGAGACCTTGTCGGATGAACCCGAAGGCCGGGCCCTCTTGCAGAAACTGGATGCGGAGATGAGGCGGTTTGATCTCGCCGCAGCCGAGGCCTCCTACAAAGAGCAGATGGCCGCCTGGGAAAAGATCAGAAGTTCCAACCGGATGGAGAAAGATCCCACGAAGAGACAGAAGCTCCCCCGGAAGCCCCAGAAGCCCATCCCTCCGGCCCTGAGCCCTAACCGTCCGGGGGCGATTTACAATGGAATGATCCACCCGTGGGGAGGCTACGCTATAAGGGGGGCCATCTGGTATCAGGGAGAGTCGAATGCGAGGCGGGCCAAGGAGTATGAGACACTTTTTCCACTGCTGATCGCGGACTGGCGCAAACGCTGGGCGGAAGAAATACCCTTTTACTTCGCGCAACTGGCGAACTTCAAGGCCCCCACAGCGCGGCCGGGGCAGCTGAGTTCCTGGGCAGAATTGCAGAACGCACAGCGTCTCGCCCTGCGCCTTCCCGGCACCGGGATGGCCGTTCTCAACGATATCGGCGCAGCCAAGGACATTCATCCCAGGAACAAGAAGGGCGTGGGGGAGCGCCTCTCCCGTTGGGCATTGAATGGTGAGTATGGCCGGACGAACCTGGTGGTCAGCGGTCCGCTCTACCGGGGGTTCAAAGTGGAGGAGAGTCGCATTCGTATTACGTTTGACCACGCAGCTGGGTTGACGACGAGTGATGGTAAGAAGGCGGCACGTTTTGAGATCGCGGGACAGGACCGTGTCTGGCACTGGGCGGACGTTGTTCTGGAAGGGGAAACGGCCTTGGTATCAAGCCGCGAGGTCTCTGAACCGGTGGCCGTACGTTATGCCTGGGCCGCCAACCCCAAGGGAGCGAACCTTGTTAATGCCGCAGGTCTGCCGGCATCCCTTTTCCGGACAGACAGCTGGAAACTTTCCACCCAGCGTTAGGAGAGGGAGACCCGGGCCCCATGGGCCGAGGCTGTGGATAACTTTATACCTACGAGTGCTTTATGAGACTCTGGAGGGTGATAGTTCCTTCTTGCTCCCCGGGCTCAGGTTGGAATAGCGTGATAACATGTGTCGAGCCTACCTGCTTGTTTTCACCGCCTTTGCTGTTGCGCTGATCCATCTCGCTGAGGGACAAAAGCTGGTGGCCAACTACGATGAGTCCAAGATTCCCGAATTTGATCTTCCGGATCCTCTTCTCTTGTCCAGTGGAGCAAGGATTACCTCCGCGGGAGAGTGGGAGAAGAGTGGTAGACCAGCCACGCTCAAGTTAATCGAGAGTGAGATGTATGGGCGCATGCCGGTTGGAAAGCCGGCAGGCTTCAAGGTAGTTCTCGACAGAGAGGTCGCTGACGCGATTGGGGGCAAGGCGATCCGGCGCGAATACCTTGTAACCTTTGCGGATGGCAAAGGTCCTGAGGTGCGCATGCTCCTGTATCTTCCGAAGAATCGGAGAGGGCCAGTTCCTGCTTTTCTCGGCTTGAACTTCCGGGGTAACCAGTGCGTCGAGAAGGACCCAAGGATTACGCTGGAACTGGGTTATGTTGTAGGATCCCGGAAAGGGGAAGATCGTCGGGCAAAGGCAGAATCTATGCGTGGTAGCGCCGCCGGACGCTGGCCCATCGACATGATCGTTGAGAGTGGCTTCGCTCTAGCAACGGCCTGCTGTGGAAATATCGATCCTGATTTTGACGATGGGTGGAAGAACGGGGTGCATCCTCTTTATACGGAGGGCGTCCCTAATCCCCACGAGTGGGGGACGATTTCGGCCTGGGCCTGGGGCCTTAGTCGCCTTCTGGATGCTCTTGAGGGGGTCGAGGAGATCAACGCAAAACAGGTCGCCGTGATTGGCCATTCCCGCCTTGGCAAGACTTCGCTGTGGGCGGGTGCGACTGATCCTCGCTTTCAGGTGGTTATTTCGAACAATTCGGGTTGTGGAGGAGCAGCCCTCAGCAAACGAGCTTTCGGTGAAACTGTCGGCCGGATCAATCGGTCTTTTCCGCACTGGTTCAACGGAAACTTCAAGAAATACAATGGTAATGAAAAGGAGCTCCCGTTTGATCAGCATCAGCTGATCGCCTTGATGGCTCCCCGGGCCGTTTATGTTGCCAGCGCAACCGAGGATCGGTGGGCGGACCCCCGGGGGGAGTTTCTCAGCCTGCTGCATGCCCAGCCCGTATATGACCTTTATCGCAAGTCTTCCCTAGGGGTCACGGAAATGCCTCCAGCCGGACAGAGTGTGGGAACTTTGATGGGCTATCACCTTCGTGATGGCAAGCACGACGTCACTCCGGAGGACTGGGCCTTCTATCTTGCTTTTGCAAAGCGAAATCTGGGCAAGAACCCAAAGTAATTCTCAGATCAAACAAGTAACTCCTTCATCATCATGCCAGCCCTAAACCGATATCTCCTTGTTCTCATTCTGACTCTCATCGGGCCAAGTCTGACAGCTCAGGTCTTTGAGGATTCCTTTAACGACGGAAACGATGACGGCTGGGACCGGTATTCGCCCCTGACATCCTTCGGCGCACCGGTAGCATTTTCTTTTCCCGGAGGAACCCAGTACCGGGTGCAGGCGCCAGCCTCCCCCAATCCGGGTGCGCTCGGGCCTGCCCGGGGGGGCGCTCATCTTGCAAACCTAATCTACGAGGCCTTCCGGGTGGAGGTCGACTTGGTCGACTGGGACAATGCCATAGGCCAGGATATCGGTCTGCTGGGATCTCTGAGAACGGTAGGGCTTGCAACGACCTCAGGCTACGCTTTCAGTTACGACACGGATGGAGAGGGTCTTTATATTTCAACCGTCACTGGCGAGCAGGCGGACACGCTTGGATCTACCTCGATCACGCTGGTCCCGGGACAGGGCTATCGACTGGTATTTGAGGGCTTTTTTGCACCGGAAGATTTTTACGGGCAGCTTATAGGCGAGGTGTTCGCCCTCGATGATCTTGAGGCGCCACTCGCCACGGTCTACGGCTCGGATTACACATATCCGTCGGGAACTGGCGGGGTTTTCACCAACACCACAAGTGATGGAGGAGCGACCGATGCGACCTTTGACAATTATTTTTCCTCGTCGGCCACGGATGTGGACAGGGATGGGATGGCCGATCAGTGGGAAGTGGATAATCTCGGGGATATATTCTGGTTTGATGACGAGGATTTCGACGGAGACGGCCAGACCAATCTTGAGGAATTCCTCGGGGGCAGTGACCCTGCCAACCCTCAGTCCCTGGCCGGCTTCTCGGAAATTGGGCCTCTGGACGTCAGGGTAACGGATGGTGAGCTGGCGGTTGGGTTTTCCGCGCAGGCGGGATACACTTATGGTTTGGAAACCTCCCCTGATCTTCGGAGCTGGAGCGTTGCCGAGGGAGCGGTCTTCACCCCGGAAAACGGTGTCGGACTCATTGTCCTGCCCGTGGCCGGGCAGGGGCAGCTCTACCTCAGGGTCGTTGGTTCCCGGGAGTAGGGATTACTTTTTCTGCCGGTCCCGGGCCTTGCGCCATGAGCCGAAGGGGACCACCCCACGCTCCTTGGCCCACTGCTCATACTGGGCCACCATCTTGGAGGTGATTGCAGGCTGCTTGGCGGCGAGGTTATGCATCTCGGTGCGGTCCTGCTCCATGTCATAGAGCTCCCATCTGCCTCTCACGCCCTTGGCCACCAGCTTCCATTTTCCCTCCCGCACGGCGCGATTGCCCTCGTGCTCGAAAAAGATGGGCCGGCCTCTTTTCAGGGCGGTGTCCTCAAAGGCCGGGCGAAGGGAAATGCCCTCCATCGGGATGATCTTCTTGTCGTTCTTCCGGGTAGGATACCTGGCCTTTCCGAGATCGACACAGGTGGCCATCAGATCGATGAGGTGGGCGGGGGTCTTGAACCAGCGGTTCCTCCCCTTGATGCCATTGGGCCAGTGGGCGATCAGGGGGGTGGAGATCCCGCCTTCGTGTACCCAGTGCTTGTATTCCCGGAAGGGAGTATTGGACACATTGGCCCAGTTACGGCCGTAGCCGACTTCGGTTTCTGGAGGACCGGGCATGACGCCGTCCCCGCGTCGGAGCGGATAGCCGTCGCGGCTTTTCGGGGGCACCATCTGCGTCTGGAGTTCATCCTTGGCCATGGGAGGCAGGGTTGGCTTGTCGGGCCGCTTGAGCGGGCCTGTTACTTTCCCCCGCCCGAACCCTTCTGCGCACCCGCCGTTGTCCTGAAAATAGAGAAGCAGGGTGTTGTCCAGCTGGCCAGCTCCCTTGAGGGCCTCGACGATCCGACCGATTCCCTGGTCCATGTTGTCAACCATGGCTGCGTAGACCTCCATACAGGCCGATTCCCATTCCTTCAGCTTGATGTCCTCCCAGTTCCCCACCTGCGGAACGACGTCCCAGTGATCGGGCAGGAGGCCGAGGGACTTCAACTTCTTGATGCGGGATTTCCGGGTGGTAGTATAGCCGTCGTCGTATTTTCCCTCATACTTTGCAATATCATGGGGGAGGGCGTGCATGGGCCAGTGGGCAGCGGTGTAGGAGACATACATGAAGAAGGGCTGCCCGTCCGCCTCGCGCTCATGGTCCTTGATGTAGCGGACCGCGTTGTCCGAAATCGCGTCAGTGTAGTAGAAGGTATCGGGCTGGTAGTCCGGATCGTTGTCCGGGGTAATATAGCGGTTTCCGCGGGTGAGTGAATTGGGGTCAAAAAAGGATCCGGCTCCATGGATCGTGCCGTAAAACTCATCGAATCCCCTCTGCAGCGGCCAGTTGGAGGTGTCCGGATTGGCCACCTCGTTCGCCCGATAGGGGGTCACGTGCCACTTCCCGGACATGTAGGTTCGATATCCAGCGGGTTTGAGGACCTCGGCAATGGTGACACAGTTCCGGTTAAGGTTCCCCTGATACTGAGGAATTCCATAGTCGCCCATCATGTGGCCAACGCCGGCTTGGTGTGCATAGAGCCCGGAGAGCAAAGTCGCACGGGTAGGGCAACAGCGTGCCGTGTTGTAGAACTGAGTGAACCGGACTCCATTCGCAGCGAGCCCGTCGAGTATGGGAGTGTTGATTTCTCCGCCGTAGCAACCGATGTCCGAGAAGCCCATGTCGTCCGACATGATAAGGATGATGTTGGGGCGGTCATCCGCGGCGGAAAGCAACGGTGTCGAGATCAGGGCGAGAAGAAGAACGAGGAGGAAGAGAGGTCGCATTTTCAATCCTTGGTTGAGTAGGTGCCGGAAGAGTGGAGGGAAAAACGGATTCATGCGAGGACCGTATTCAATGGCTGTGACCCCGGGTCCGCGGGGGTGGATCAGGTGCCGGCAAGGCGCATTTTGTAGTGAGGGCGGCAAGGAGCCTCCTGTTCAGGGATCTTCAGGGCGGAAAATATCCACTTTCATGCGGATAAAACGTCTTTGACCGGGGGGTAGATGCAGGCGGATGAGCCCCAGCCCCTCGGCTGGGCTGGTGGCCTCCAGGGTGCCCTCTCCAGTCCAGCGGCCGTTCGCGACCCGGATCGCCTCAGGAGTCCAGTTTAGGAGATCCGTAGACGACTCAATGAGGAAAGTGACGTCTTCCGGTGCCACTGCGGGAATGTGGTAGGTCGTCGTCAGACCGCCTTGAGCACGGATGGATTGCTCGATAAGCAGGGGGATCGATTGCCGGATCGATGGATTGAAACCGAAGGCATACTCAAAGGCGTTGTTGAGAAGGTCCCCATCACTGTCCCCGGAATCGACACCCAGTGCACTGGCCCAGCTCTGGTAGGAAGATGCACCATTGGGAGCGCCGGGTGAGCCATGACGGGCAAAGGAGGGCATCCACGCGGACCGGTCGTTCCATGTCTCCAGCTCGCGATCAGGATCCCGGAGCTCCAAAGAAAAGCCAGTGGAGTCTGTCGCAGGATGCCAGGCGTGGTCATAGGTGAACTTGTGGATATGGACATCGACCGGGTCCGGCAGGGAGAGCGAAATTGCCTCTCCGTCGTTGTGAAGTTTTCCATCTTCGAAGACTCCGGCAATGTTGATCCCGCGCCCATGGATCAACTCAAAGAATTCCCGGTCCTTGACCACCACTGCGTGGGAGCGAGGTTCCAAAGTCATTGTTGGAAAAGTGAATTCAATTCCCGCAGTAAACCGCACTCCTCCGAGCTCGAGGGGCAGGTCATAGCTGGTGTTCTGGAGCTCAATAAATTCGCCGGCGCTTCCATCCGGCGGATTGTACATGACCTCGGTAATGCGAAGGTGGTCGAGCAGGACCTGGAGCGCGGCCTCTGATGGATCGGGTGGGCCCGGGATGGATATCGATGCGGTAAGCTCGCAATCGAAGACAATGTCTGAGCTGGTCGCGCTGGCCTGGTAGGTAATGGCCGCGAGGGTATTGGTCCCGGAAACGAGGTAATCGCTGGGAACGGGGAAGGGGCCTTCAAGAGCGGCGTTGGTGATGGTTTCGCGCGCCCACGTGCCCTCGCCCAGCTCTCCCTCGGGAACATTGTGCCTGAGAACCTCGTGACCGTTCAGGTAGAAGATCGCGCCATCATCGACGTAAGTAGCGAGGGTCAGAAGGGCGCGCGAGGGATCCCCTTCAAACTCAAAGGTGGTGCGGAAATAATAGTTTCTCCTTCCCCGCCGGTAGTCGAAGGGCGGATCGCTGCGACCTGTCGTTGCGAGCGGGATAACCAGGGCGCTGGTCTCACGCCCTAGCGGGGCGGCACCCTGCTCCCATGCAACATCATCAAAGCTTGGAGAGATCCATGCGCTCTGCGGATCCCTGTCGTCAAGGAAGCGCCATTCCGGATGCTGGAAGGGAAGGAGGGTGGTGAGTTGCTCCACCCGGGCTGCACGATTGTTGGAGCGCCCGGGAGTTCCGAACGGGAGGGTTTCCACTTCCGGTGAGCCATCCGGGTTCCGCCCTTCCACCTGATCTGGCGCCTGTGCACTGATGGGAACCTGATCGATGGGAATGCCATCTTCGCCGGTCAGCATAAGCCATTGGCGAAATCCACTGAGACGGAAGGGAAACTCGTCCGGCTCCGGGTAGCGGTCCGTCGTCGAACGAAGGACAAGGAAGCCCCCAGCAGCAACGTAAGAGTGTAAAGGAATCTGGTGACGCCGGGGATAGTCGGGCCTGTTGGAAAGCCAGATGCCTCCAAGGTGCATGGGAGAGTCTCCCGGATTGAAGAGCTCAATAAATTCCCCTGTATAGCGCACTTCGGCATCGGTCAGCCACTCGTTAATCCTGAGCTCCCTCGGAGGTGTCAGACCCGTGGACTCGTTTCCGGCCCCGGGGGTTGGGCGGCAGAGTTTCCATTCGCGCTGCGGACCGGCCCTTCCAAGGGAGAATCCCTCGGCTTGGGCACCCCAGCGAATGGAATCCATGAGAGCTCCCTCATGGTAGAGAAGGAGTTCGTCGCCCGAGGGGCTGAGACTGGGAACGTTGTCTCCCACAAGGGAGAGATAGGATCCAGAGGGGAGTGTCCCGGAGAGCGGAATCTTGGTCGGATCACTGGGGTTGTCCGAGAGAAACCAGCCCTCGAGTGTTACCGCCTGTCCTCCGGGGTTGAATAATTCCACTCTGTCTTCTGCTGGTCGCGCAAGCGCCTCCACCTCATTCAGAAGCGCACCGTTATGGATACCGGGAATGACCTGCCACTCGCGAGATGATGTCGGACTGTTCTCGTCCTGCCAGTAGCCAGCCGAGTCGCGGGCCAGCAAATCGATGTGGTAAGTGCCGGGCCCAAGGCCGAGACGTTGAATCGGGGTGTCCGTAGGGAAGATGGAGCTCCAGTTCTCTGCGGTCCCGTTGGCAACCAACCGGTAGCGGTAGCCAGTGACGCCAGGTCCGTCAACGGACAGAGTCATCCCGTCAAGGTGGGTCTGGGGGTATGGAAGGCCGGAAATCGCGGCGCCCGTTGGAACGAGGGCGCCCCGGTCGAGGCCAGCTTGTCCCGATTGGATGGCAGGTGAATCAGCAAGGGGGTCCCAGTTGGACCTCGGGAGTGGGCCTCCGGCAAGGTTGTTCAGGAAGGGATCAAGTGCAAGGTTGCCCTCGCCAATCCAGTGGTCTCCGGAGGGAAGTATGTTGCGGAACCCTGTGATCTCGACGCCCTCGGAGTGAGCGAAGATTTCATTACAATCCAAGAATATGTTTGAGTCGAGGTCGGCTGAGCTCGCGGGCAGGGTGTTGCCTCGCAGGGGCTCATCAAGGTTGATGGCGGCGATGGTGGCTCGGACCACGGTATTGTTCTCGAACTGGCAGGTTGCTCCATTTTTTGCCAGAACCGCGTGGTCGACATCGTGAAAAAGATTACGCACGAGAGTTACATTCGATCGATTGTTGATGGCAACGGCATTCGCCGTGGAGTTGCGCGGTGTAGAAAGGTGAACGTGCATGAAGACATTCCCTTCGAGGTGGGCGTCACAATTATTCAGATCGAGGCACTCGTCGGTGGATCCGTTGAAAATATTGTCGTAGGCGGCGAGGATCGGACCGGGCCGTGGTGCCCCTGAGAAGAGGATCATGTCATTGTAGGCGGGGGAGGGACTGAACACGTTGCGGCTCAGGATGAGGTAGTCATTGTCCCGCAGGGTGGAGCCCTTCAGGGCCTCGGAGTTGAGGACGGGGGGGAAAACACAATCGCGAACCTCCAGTTGGGGACTGTAAACCTCAAGGACCGTATTGCTACTATGACTCCAGGAGACGTGGTCCAGGAGAAGCCGGGAACGGCGGAGCTCGATCGACTCTCCCTGACCGTCTCCGTGCTCCATGTCGGTAAAGGAAATCACATTTTCCGCCGGAGATTCCTGGCCGGAAGGAGCCTCGATACGGATCCCTTGCCAGACATCCTCTGAGCCGGGATCGTGGCTCAGCCGGATGCGACGGTAGCGGGTTCCCTCACACCTCAATGTCCCCCCGGGTTGAACCGTGATTCCCGCCGAAGGCACGAAAAAGAGAGATGTCCCCGGCTCTATCGTCAGGGTGACATCGGGGAGAACATTCAGCGTTCCAGAGATCAGCCATGGCCCCCCTGCAGCATCGAGGATAGTGTCGGCGCTGAGGTCGCCCTGCAGCTGTGAAACGTCTCCATCATCATGGAGAATATCCATGTAGGCGCTGGCGACAATGTTGCCGTCCGCATCCTGTTCCTCAATGGTGATCCGATTGATTCCGGGGGCGAGCCCCTTGAGTTCATAGGACCATGTCCCCGGGACTTCCTCGAGAGAGGCCCGTTCTCCGTTGACGAGGACATGGGTGGCCCTGCTCGCGTTGAAGGTTCCCTGGAGGCTGGCATTCACGGTGAAGGAGGTGGGCAGGCCACGGGTTGTTTCCAGGCTGGAGGTAAACCCGAGGGGTCTTTCGATGACGTTCAGAATATTAGCCCGTCTGGCGGCAAGGAATTCCTTCGCATCCTCTGCCACTCCCCGTGGCGTCCAGGTCAGGGCTTCATCGATCAGCCTGTTGGCCTTGCCATGCTCCAAGGGCCCCGTGAGGAGCTCCCTGAGGATCTGGTAGTAACGTTGCAGGACCTCGGGTTCGCGAAAAAGTTTCTGCAACTGAAGGAACGACTCTCCTCTCTCCACGAAATCCAGAATGGTATGGGGGAGGTTGGCGATTCCTATCCGGGAGCCATCTCCAGAGCCGAGGATTGTATCGAGGTCGTGGGGGATCAGCTTGAATTTGCCATCTTTCCCGCAGTACATGGCGTAATCATCGTCGCGTCCTGTGAAAATACTGTTCTCACCATTCGTCAGGATCGTGCTGACCGCGAGATTGCGAAGCCATGATTCCAAGTCCATGACCCGGCGGACCTGCTTCAGATAATTGTCCCCTGAGGCTGTGGACATGACCCCGATAAAGCTGTGGAGGTCGGACCAGTCGTTGAGGGCGTCGTTATTCTCCTTGTCCCATCCGCTCCCGCGGTAATCAGCCTCGAGGTCATTACTTCCGGGGAAGTAATCCCACCCCGTGCCGTTACCTGTCATCCGGTAGAGATTGCCGCCAGTCTCCAGCGGGTAGTGTTCACGCACATACCGGTTGTTAATGGGTTCATTCTGGACGTAGAGACCAAAGTGGTGATTGAAGGGTCTGGAGACACTCGCATTTTCGGGAGCAGCATGGTTGACACTATTGAGGCGAACCGCGACTGCCCTTGACTCGTAGGCGGGAAGCCCGGCGGCCCGATAGAACATGCTGCCAAGCAGCTGATTGTAGGAAAATTGAACATTCAGATTCATTTCGTCCCGGCCCTTCCACGGCGTTGACGAGGGGAGCTCTATCTTGAGGTTCCGGGGATAACGGGAGCGGGTGCCCGATCCCCGGAGTCGCAGGGCGCACTGATAGCGTGTGGCGATCTTGCCATCCACGCTTGCGATAAACGTTGCATTGAATCGGGCGTTGGTATTTCGCTCCGGAGAGTCAAACGGGATTCTCAGGAATTCGTCCAGTTCCCCTGCCGACAGGATGAACCTGTAAAAAGGGGCCTCGCTTGGGGGCTCTTCACTGTCGACCTGGTAGAGCAGGTTCGCTTCCGGGCGACCATCCCCGGGGGCTGCCGCAGGCCATGTCCGGCTCTGGATCCGGTCGGAGGCCTCGAGGTAGAACTCTACCACCGTGCCCTCTGGCCGGGCCGGAAGAACGGCGGTGAAAATGTTGTCCCTGGCGACCTCGTCCCCGCCTGTTCCATCGTCCCGCATGACCGTGGAAGTGAACGGGGTGGGTTGCAGCGAGGAGACCCGATGATGAACCACCCCGCGCACCGGAGAGGAGAGGTCATCGCTCAAATGGGCACGGACTAGAACGAGGTCCTGATCGGTTGGAACTGCAGGGTGATGGGAGACGTCCTCAATGAAGGGAGCCACATTCACCTGTCGCATGGAGTTGGGAGCTCCCGGGGTGCCCCCTTCCACCGCACTGACGGCCCAGTTCTGCCCCACGCTGTTACGGGAGTGCAGGTTGACGACCTCCAGACTCCTGCCACCACCGTCGGCCGGGTTCTCCCACGTCCACCCGCTGTGGCCGCGGTCATCCCTGCCGGGGCTTCTTCTCGCCCAGTCACCACTGTCAGCGTAGTTGAGACAATCGATCTCTGACCCGGTGTGATCGAGCAACCGCAGGGTCTCGCCGCGGTTGGAAAGACGTCCTTCCCATCCTCCGATTACATTCAGGACGTCCGGGTAGAGGGCCCGGAATGTGGACTCGTCGGCTGCGACGACAAGGAATCCTCCCTCGGGAATAGCGACATTGGGGAAAAGATAATCGACGCCCTCCAGAGTCCATCCAGTCAGGTTAATGGAGCCGAATCCGCGGTTATGGACCTCAATCCACTCTTCGAGCGGATTCTCTCCGCCGGTACGTAGATCCCGGTGTGGGGGATGAAACATGATCTCGCTGATAACCGGGACCGCCCCTAGCTGGCAGAGTCCCAGAAGCATTGCAAAGGCAGCGCGTTTGATCATGACAGGTAACAAGGCCTCCGAAGACCAGAGGTGAGCGGTCCGGGGGGACTGCGGGGCGGTAGAAACCTTGGTCAGGAGAAAGTGAAAGTGAACGGGGAAACCTTTGTTCGCGGAGCGCGGGTTCGCAAGCATTCTTGGAGGTCCTTTGTCTGGCGACAAAGAAGCTAATCCTCTAAAAATCAAGGGTAACGAAGCCGGCTTGCTCACGGGCTCTCCCCGGGCTGGGGTAGTCATTTTGGGTTAGCAGTCGGCGGGCTCTCCTAGGCCGGGATCTTCCGGCTGGAATCTGCACCCAGTAAGCGGTCGTGGAAGTTGTGGAAGGACCGGGTGTTAGGTAAAGCCGCTCACCATTTTCAGAGAAGGAATTACCAGCCGCCACCGCCGCCGCCGCCGCCGTCGGTGGCGGCGGAACCACCGGAACCTGCGGGGTTAGCCGCCGCCGCAAGGACCGTCGTGAAAACAGATCCGAAATCATCCAAGAGATCACTGAAGCGGGAATCCTCAGTGTCCTCAAATTGAGACGCCCACTGCCCCGCACAGTTCAGTGCCACCGCATAGGGCAGAAATCTTTCGAAAAGATCGAGAGTGGGTTCCGGGCGCTCCGAGGTTGGGTCTCGGGCTTCGCGATAACGTAGCCGGAGCTTGGGATCTTCTGCCGGGATCTCATGGGCGAGGAACCGCCGGAAACCCTCAAGCTGGTCCAACATCTGGCGGCCGATGCGCGTGGGGGCCTTCAACAGGAAGAGGGCTCCCAAGTTGCCTGCATAGACCAAAGCGGAAAAGGCCAGAGCGAGCGACAAGTCGACCCGATCTAGCCAGCCGCCGAGCGCGTCATCATTTATGACGAGCACACAGCCCGACGCAATCAAGCTGTCTCTTATACACATCTCCGAGCCCACGAGACAGGCAGAAATCTCG
>CAXEFH010000021.1:0-22551 GCA_963989605.1 uncultured Roseibacillus sp.
TTTTTCAAGCAGAAGACGGCATACGAGATTTCTGCCTGTCTCGTGGGCTCGGAGATGTGTATAAGAGACAGGTCCCGCCCCATAAACGAGATCAGCCCCGCCATCGAAATAAAGGACGCCGCACTCATCCAGTCCGCAGCAGTGGCCATACCGTTGGCGAGGCTGGGCACTCCCTTCCCGGCAACATAGAATTCACCGGTCGAACTTGCTCGGGAACGAATTGCGATGCCGATGTAAAGGGCGAAAGAAAGCCCTACGATCAGGAAAGTCCAAGTCCTTACGTCCATGACTTAAGTGTTCTGTCTGTTCTGCCTGAGGAGCTCCCTGTCCAACCGGTTCATTACCAGCACGTAGACCGCGATTAGCACCACGAATACATAGATGCTTCCCTGCTGGGCAAACCAGAATCCCAGTGGCACACCACCAAGCTTGAACTTGTCCAAGTGATCCACAAAAAGAATCCCACACCCGTATGAGACTAGAAACCAAACTGAGAGCAGCCCTCCCAACCAGGATAGATTCTTTCGCCAATAGCGGTCCCGTGCGGCAACTGAGGGGTTTTTGCTCATCGGGCGGGGTCTAACAACGAAGGAGGGGCGTGGGAAGACATATTCCCGAGGTTCCTTGTGAGTAAGTCGATCGAAGCACCCTTTATGACTTTTCAGGATGCGCGGCGGCTGACAGATTCACTCGAATCCTAATGCCTTCTGACTCAACTTTTCTAGATTTTGACCGCCTTCCCACCGAGGGAGCACTAATTATCCCCGGGCGGCTTCCCCATCAACAACTGATCGCCCTCGCCACCCGGCTGGCCCCCCGTCCGCTGGTCTGGCTGATCGAGGAAGCTGCAGTGATCGAACCTGCCACCCGGGAATATCTCGACCAAGAGGACACGCGCGCGGTAACCTTTTCCAAGGAGGATCCGGATCCCGGCGCCATTGGAGAGGCTCTCGTGGAGAAAATCCAGGATGGAGCCCTCCTGATATATATCCCGGGGAGTGCCGCCGCTCGGAAGGGAACAGTATGCCACATCCCACCGGCACTTGCTGCATTTCTCTGTGACTTGAAGCTCCCCACCATTCCTCTGGCGCTCTCGCTTCCCACCGATCTTAAACTCGCCACCGAATCCACGTCCCGCCTTCCTTCCGCTATTTTTGCACTCGGCGATCTGATCCCTGCGAGTGATATCACGCTCGCGGCCTATCAGGAAAATCTCCTATGTGCCTCCGAGACCACATTCAGTTCACGCTCGTTCCTGCGCGAGTCTCTGAGCGAGCATCTCCTCGTCGGGCTGAAGATGAACAGTCATATCTCTGTCCATGATGGCACCGACGACAGCTCCCTTTCCTACGGCAAGCTCCTTGCCGCCGCGATCGCGCTCTCAAAGCAAATCAGCAGGAGCACGAACAAGAAAAGAGTAGGAATCATCCTGCCCCCCGGAAAAGGAGGTTTGCTCGCAAACATAGCGGTGTTGTTTGCCAATAAAATACCCGTCAATCTCAACTTCACAGCGTCTCAGGAGGCCGTTGAATCTGCCATCAGACAGGCTGATCTTGATAAGTTCATCACTGCCGACCCCTTCGTCCGGAAAATTCCGACCTTTCCGTGGCCTCCAACCCGCGATCTTCTCCTGATTGAGCGCATTTTGCCTGCCATGAAACCCGCGATTACCCGCTGGTTTATCCTTTCAAAGCTTCTGCCCGCAGGGCTCCTCTCTTTGTTACTAAAATTAAACAAATCCGGTCGAGGAGACGACGAGGCAATCCTGCTTTTTACGTCCGGATCTTCTGGAGAGCCCAAGGGAGTCCCCCTCACTCACCGAAACGTGCTCGCAAATGTCTGCCAGTTCGGCACAAGGTTGTCCCTTCCCAAGGAGTCAGGAATCCTCGGCTGCCTTCCTCTCTTTCACTCATTCGGGTGCACCGTAACGCTCTGGTTTCCCATTATCGAGGGCGCCAAACTGGTCACCTACCCCAGCCCTCTGGAAACCAAGCGCCTCGCGGAGTTGATTCACGAACATCAACTCAAGCTCCTTCTCGCCACTCCCACCTTTCTTCGCGGATATATGCGGCGGGTGGAACCTGAACTTCTCTCTTCACTGGACTACGTCGTCACGGGCGCGGAAAAACTTCCCTCCAACCTTGCTGAGTCCTTCGGGAAGAAGTTCGGCAAGCTTCCCTTCGAGGGATACGGCCTGACTGAGACATCCCCAGCCACCAATGTCAACCTGCCCGACCCCGAGGCTCCTGATGATCACACTCCTGTCATAACGTGCAGCAAGCTTGGATCCGTGGGTCCCTTTCTTCCAGGGATGGCGGTCAGGATTACAGACGCTTCCACTGATGCGCCATGCGCAGTCGATCAAAGCGGCATCATCTGGCTTCGAGGCGCCAATGTCTTTCCTGGATACCTCGGGCGAGAGGACCTCACCGAAGAGGTCATGTCGGATGGGTGGTTCAAGACAGGAGACGTCGGCAGGATGGATGAGAATGGATTTCTCTACATTGAGGGACGAATGTCCCGCTTCTCAAAAATCGCAGGAGAAATGGTGCCCCATGAAGTCATTGAGGGTCACCTGAACAAAATCCTTAACCTTGACGGGGAAGAGGAACGAAAGATTGTGGTTGTGGGAATCCCCGATGAACAGAAAGGCGAAGTCATTGGACTCCTCTCGACGATAACAGATGACACCGTCCAGCAGGAACTTGTGGATATACGACATCAGCTCATGGACGAGGGGATCCCTTCGCTCTGGTGCCCCAAGAGCATTATCCCGGTAGATGAAATTCCGCTCCTTGCGTCGGGCAAGCTAGATTTAAAAGCCTGTAACACGCTTGCACTGGAGAGCGTCCGGGACTGAGATGGGGGAACCCGAGAACGCTCCGCCGCATTGGCTCAACTCCCATTTCGCCAAGGCGGGAAATCGTCTGAGGTTCGACCGCTTCATGGAACTGTGTCTCTATGATGAGAAGAATGGATACTATGCCCAAAACATTACCTCCGTCGGGGCTATCGGAGATTTTTCCACCACCCCTGCCCTTTCCTCACTTCTCGCAGATTCCCTTTCGCGCTCCATCGCGGATTCTGACCTGCACGACGTCATAGAGATCGGCCCCGGCGCGGGCCACCTTGCGGCCCAGATCCTGAGTCAACTCAGACCCTCTCTTCTCTCCTTCCGAAAGAGAATCCGTTACCATCTTGTGGAGCGGTCACCGCCACTGCGGCACACGCTCCAGAAGCGACTTCGCCGTTCGGCACGAATTCACCCCAACGTAAAGTGCGCCTTGGAAGCGGCCGGAGGACGGGCATTCATCATCTCTAATGAACTCGTCGACGCGTTTCCAGTTCGTGTTTTCAGAAACAGCTCAGAAGAAGTGCAGGAGCTTTTCCTGTCCCTGAAGAATGGGTCCCTCACGGAGGAATGGATTTCCCCCGGCCTCCTTCCGGACTCGACTCAATTTGAGACCTTTCACGATTGTCCCCAGCGTATTGAAATCCACGAGAGCTATCGCTCATGGATGGAGCAATGGCTCCCCTTCTTCAAGAAGGGAAAATGGGTCACCATAGATTATGGAGGAACCACGTCGGAAATCCATCACCGGAGGCCACATGGAACTCTCCGGGCCTATTATCACCACGATTGCCTCACCGGGCCGGACCTTTACCGACTTCCGGGAAGACAGGATCTCACCGCGGACGTCAACTTCGACGATCTGATCTACTGGGGAGAAAAGGCGGGACTCTCCACCATCAGACTCGTGACTCAGCACGAATACTGCCTCACGCATCCAGAAAACGTGGCAGATACACCTGAAAATCAGTTTCTTACCGATCTCTCGGGTGCCGGCAGCGCGTTCAAGGTCCTTGAACAGGAACGGGGCTGAGTCGGGGCTGTTATGAACTGGGGATCCCGCTTACACTCAGGCAGTGATTCGCGGCCTCCTTCTCAGTCTCTCTCTGTCGATGTCTGCCCTTGGATTCGAACTTGCGGGCGACTGCCTTCAAGTTGTAGTTGGCAGGGCGGAGTCGTGGCAGAGCTCTAACCTGACCCTGTTCGTATTTGAGCGAGACCCTGGGCAGGGATGGAGAGCAACCGCTGGGCCATGGAAGGCTCGCTGCGGAAGGAAGGGCCTCGCCTGGGGCCGTGGGCTGCACCCCCCTGTCCGGAAACCATTCGTCAAGGCCGAGGGCGACTGGCGATCTCCTGCGGGGGTATTCAAGCTCGGAGGCGTCTGGGGTTACGGGGAGACCGTGAAGAGAATGCCTGGAGTGTCCTACCGTCGAATCACTTCGCGCGACCTCTGGGTCGAGGACCCTGCCTCCTCACATTACAACAGACATCTCATCCTCGACCACGAGCCGACTGCGTTGTGGGAGAAGAAAGCGCAGATGCGACAGAACGATTACCCGCACTCTCTCAAGCTCTTTATCGCTCATAATACCGACCCCAGACCTCTCCCAGGAGCCGGCTCCTCCATTTTCTTTCATATCTGGCGCTCCATGGGAGAGAGCGCAACCGCAGGATGCACAACTATGGAGGAAATTCACCTGCGATCCCTGATTGCCGGATTGGACCCACGCAAGAAACCCGTCTACGTCCTCCTCCCATTAAAGGAATACGAACGGCTGAAGCCGACCTGGTCCCTCCCCTGAGATCACTGGAAAACAGGCATCTGCAACGATTAACTCCTTGACCGAGGCTCCCCCGGTCCCTATCTCCGGCGGCCGCTTGAGCTCTCTCTTAAGTTCTGGCCCCGAAAACCACTGACACTGACATGGCAACTACCGAAGTCATCCTCCGCGAGAAAATAACCGGCTTGGGAGCCGAGGCTGATGTTGTGAAGGTCAAAGCCGGCTTTGCACGGAACTTCCTGATCCCAAATGGGAAGGCTCTTGAAGCAACTAAAGGAAATCTACGGAGTCTGGAGTCTCTCCGTGCCAAACGTGCGCAGAGGGAGACCGAGGAACTCGCCAGCGCCCAGGAGCTGGCTGGCAAGATCAGCCGTATCAAGCCCAAGTTCACGCTTGAAACCGGACAGGGAGGAAAAGCCTTCGGGTCGGTAACCTCCATGGATATTCAGAAGGTCCTTGAGGCAAAGGGAATCGTCCTGGAGCGCACCGCCATAAAACTGAGCAAGCCTCTCAAGAGGTCAGGCAAAAGCGAGGTCGAGGTCAAGCTGCACTCAGAGGTCACCACCACCCTGACCGTCACCGTTGAGACCGGGGAACCCTCTTCCAACCCAGCGGAAAACGAGGACTCTGATAGCTAGGGAAGAACGGAAACAACCGAACCTTCCTTCGGTCGGAAATCTGCGATATCCTCCGGGGCCCATCTCTTTGGAGGCCTCCTTCTGACAAGTAGACAAGTTCTTCCCCGGGTTCTTCACACTTGAAGAAACCGCATTTGGGACGAAATCCCCAAGATACCCGACGATATTTGGGCAATGGCATGGTGGTTCACATTGACTCGGACTCATTAATGAAATCTTGCCTGAAGTTAGATTGGATCATGCCTCTGCATACGAGAGCTTCCTCAACGTATGCCTTCAGATTCGCCACCTAAAAAGGACTCACCACGACTCCAAGTTGTTGAAGATGGAGATCAGGGGGCGGCTCGTGCACTGCCCAATGCCATCGGGCCGGAGAAAAGCATCCTCAGCTCCATGATGCAGGAGCCAACGGAATATATTGGAGCTGCGATCGAAGAACACCTCTCGCCCGGCCACTTCTACATCCCAGCGCACGGGGTTCTCTACGAAGTGCTCCGTGAACTTTATGAGAACGGACAACCCATCGAACTGGTATCTCTGACCCAGCTATTGAAAGACCGGGGTCTTCTCGAGAATCTTGGAGGGCCTGGGGAACTAACCTCAATTTATACTTATTCGCCAACCGCGGCGCACTTCGAGCACCACCTCGGAATCGTCAAGTCCAAGCACATTCTTCGCTCGGTGATCTCCTCGTGCACAGAGTCTATCAGCAAGGCCTACGAAGACCCCGAGGATGTACAATCCTTTCTAGACGCAGTGGAAGCCAAGGTCTTTGCCATCAAGGAGGATTCGGAGGTCCAGGGAGAGACAAAGGTCGGGGACCTGATTGAGGGAGTCATAGAGGTCCTCCAGCAGTTCATGCATAACGAGAGACCTCTTGAGGGAGTCTCGACCAAATACACCAAGCTCGATGAAATGAGCAAGGGGTTGAAACCCGGTGAGATGTTCATCATCGCCGCCCGTCCATCGATGGGGAAAACCTCTCTCATGATGAATATCGTAGAGCATGTCGCAATCGAGCAGGACATTCCCACTCTTGTCTTTTCCTGCGAAATGAGCGCCCAGCAAATCGTCCAGCGACTTCTCTTCTCCCGGGCTCGTTACAGCATGGCCAATCTCCGGCCCGGCCTCCAGCCGACCAAGGAGGAGCTACAGAACATCCTCGACGCTTCGAAGCAACTGAAGTCTCCCCCCCTCTACATCGACGCCACACCTGCGATACCGATCGGGGACGTAAGAGCAAAGGCACGCCGCAAGAAGCGCGACTCGGAAATCGGCTTGATCGCCGTGGACTATCTCCAACTGATGCGCTCCAACTCACGACAAGCGGAAGGTTCACGCGAGCGTGAGATCGCCGAAATCTCTGCGGGCCTCAAGGCCCTCGCAAAGGAGCTCAACATCCCGATTATCGTTCTCGCCCAGCTCAACCGGGGCCCCGAACAAAGAGGTGGTGCTCCGCGAATGTCAGACCTCCGGGAATCCGGCTCACTGGAGCAGGACGCCGACCTGATTGGATTGCTTTACCGACAAGAGTATTACGATAACCCGACCTCGGAAGGAGACGACGCAGATCAGGAGCGAGATGCCAACCAAGGCAAGGCCGAGTTGATCATCGCCAAGAATCGAAATGGTCCCACCGGGAATGTGGAACTCACCTTCCTCAAGGAGCTCATGCGCTTTGAAACCCGAGCGCCAGAGCCTCACAACTAGTTGTCGTCGCCGGCGACACCACCAAATCCGTTCCAGCGAAAGAACTGCAATCGTCACTTCGATGACAGGAAATCTCTTGCTGAGATTCTCACTGAAAAAGCGCTATATTCATAGTAGTCTGCGGTAGAACAGCCTTGTCCCCCGGACGCAGGAATGTCATCCAACCCCATCACGCCAAGGATCTCCAGCTTCTCCCAGAGTGCTTTTCTATGCGTGCTTGTGTGCTGCTGCGCAAAGGCAGGCGGCGAAGAACTCTCTGCCGATTCAGCTTCTCCGCTCGTGCCTGAGGCCACCGTCCGGGCCGGGAAGGATTTCTGGTCATTCCAACCCCTCAGCTCTCAAGAGCCTCCACTTCAGCAGAACTCAAGCTGGCCGCAAACCGGAATAGACCACTTCATCCTCTCCGCGCAGACGGGCGACAAACTCGTGCCAGGTGCTGATGCCTCTGCCACTACTATTCTCCGACGCATCTATTTCGACCTGACAGGTCTCCCTCCAAGTCCTGCCAAGATCCGCGCCTTCCTTGATGCCTTCGAAAAAAATCAGGCAATGGCCATTTCGGCTACTATTGACGATCTTCTGGCCAGTCCCGACTTTGGCATCAAATGGGCACGGCACTGGCTGGACATTGCCCGTTACTCGGAATCCACCGGAGGTGGACGCACCCTTCTTTTCAGTGAAGCGTGGCGATACCGCGACTACGTGGTCAAGTCCCTCAATGCCGACAAGCCCTATGACAGGTTTATCCGTGAACAGATTGCGGGAGACCTTCTGAAGGAAGGAAGCCTTGAGGAGCGCCAGCAAGCCCTGATCGCGACCGCATTTCTCCTCCTCGGCCCAACCAACTATGAACTACAGGACAAGACGGTCCTTGAAATGGATATTATCGATGAACAACTCGATACCATCGGGAAGGCGTTCCTCGGTCTGACCGTGGGATGTGCCCGGTGCCACGATCACAAGTTTGATCCAATTGATTCTGCCGACTACTATGGAATGGCAGGCATCCTCAAGAGCACTAAGTTTGTGATTCACAGCAATGTCTCGACCTGGAACCAGCGGCCCCTGCCGGTTTCCCCTGATGAAAAGCGTCTCAACGAAGAGCGATCAAACCGTATTAAGAACCTTCAGAAGGAAATCGCTCATCTCAAAAAGTCGGACAGAAAGAGGACGAAGTCCGCGGTCCCCATAAGCTCCCTGTCGGGCATCGTAGTGGACGATTTGGATGCGAGGAGAATTGGAGAGTGGACGAGTTCAACGTCAAACAGCGGATATGTGGCGAGCAACTACCTTCATGATGGAGCAGCTCGCAAGGGAGAGAAGGAAGTCCGTTACAGTGCTCGAATCCCGGGTGATGGCAAATTTGAAGTCCGGATTTCCTACACTCCCGGCACTAACAGGGACCGCAGGGTCCCTGTCCTCATCCGCCACGCTGACGGAGAGACTACTAAGCATGTGGACCAGACCCGCGATCCTCCTCTTGATGGCAGCTTCATTTCGCTCGGAATCTATGACTTCCTTGCCGGGGATGGAGAAATCGTGATCATTTCGACCAAGGGTACGACTGCTCATGTCATCGCTGACGCGGTCCAGCTAATCCCCGAGGGAACCACAGCATCGAAAAAGGCTGTCCCCCTGCCTGACGAGACAACAGCAAGGAAGGATAAACTCAAATCACTGGAAGCCAGGCTCAAACTGCTAAGGGACGAGGGCAGCTCCTCTCCGATGGTCATTGCGGCAGAGGAATCCAGCAACCCAAGCGACATCCCGATCGCGATCCGCGGCAATGTCCACGAGTCAGGACCCACAGCGCCACGAGGCTTCATCAAGATTCTTCAAACCTCTCCGACACCCAGCATCGCCCCCGGATCAAGCGGGCGGAGGGAGCTCGCCGATTGGATCTCCAGCCCACGGAACCCCCTTACCGCCCGCGTGTTTGTGAACCGTGTTTGGTATCACCTTTTCGGCCGAGGAATCGTAAAGTCCGTGGACAATTTTGGAAAGATGGGAGACGTCCCCTCTCATCCAGAACTCCTCGACTATCTTTCGAGTCGATTTATCGCGGAGGGGTGGTCCATAAAATCGCTCGTTCGTCGGATCATGATGTCGCGAACCTACCAGCTGAGTTCCTTCTCGGAAACGTCGCAGAAATCCGTCGATGTTGAGAACCTCTACCACTGGCGTCAGAATCGCCGTCGCCTTCAGGCAGAGGCAATCCGTGACTCAATTCTTGCGGTGAGCGGCACCCTCGACAGACGACTAGGCGGCAACACGATCAAACCCGGCACTAAAACAGAATACGGCTACAAATTCGGCGGAACACGCCGGAGTATCTATACCCCTGTCTTCAGGAATACTCTTCCTGAGCTGATGCAGGTTTTTGACTTCGCTGACCCTAATCTCGTTACCGGAATGCGAACAGCCAGCAGCGTACCGACCCAAGCCCTGTTCATGATGAATAGCGCCTTCGCACACGAACAGGCGGTCCTGGCCGCAGCACGCCTGCTCAAGCAGCCTTTCGCTGATCATCGCGCTCGAATTGAGCATACCTATCTCCTCACTCTGGGCCGCTTCCCAACCGGTCGGGAAGAGCAAATTCTCCTCGAACACCTTGAAGGGAAAGAACCCTCGAAAGAGGTATGGGGTCAGGTTTTTCAGAGCCTCTTTTCCAGCCTCGACTTCCGCCACCTCCACTAGCCTCAGGCTTGAAGCCAGCCAGACGAAACGATAAGGTTCATCCCGTACTAAAAGGACTTCTCCTTACCCGCATGCATCCTCCCAAGAACATTTCCCGACGACATGCCCTCCGGGACGTCGCCTGTGGTTTTGGCGGACTCGCCATGGGAGCACTCGCCCACCAGCAAGCGACCGGAGCGAGCGCGAGGATAGTTCACCACCCACCGAAAGCGAAGCGCGTCATTTTCCTCTTTATGGCTGGCGGTGTCAGCCACGTGGATTCCTACGATTACAAGGAGCAACTGTTCCAGGATGATGGCAAGATGGTTCGATTTGACGATGCCCGGACACTCGCAAAGACGAGAAAGATTATTGAGCACCGCGTCATGAAGCCTCTCTGGGATTTTGAGCAATACGGACAGGCTGGCCAGCATGTCAGTGAACTGTTCCCTCACACGGCTCGCCATGTTGACGATCTCTGCTTCCTGAAAGGAATGCACACCGAAGGAGTAGCGCACGGCCCAAGTACCCTGTTCCTCCATACAGGATCAATCAACCTGGTCCGACCGAGCATGGGATCATGGGCAAACTACGGTCTGGGAACGGAAAACGAGAATCTTCCCGGATTCGTAAGTATCGGGCCTGCAATGGGCAATGGCGGCCCGCGAAATTACAGTAATGCATTTTTGCCGGCAGCTTATCAGGGAACTCCTGTCGGCAGGGCTGGGATTCCTGCAAAGGAAGCTACCATCCGCAACCTCACCGGTGCCCACCACGATCCTGCAACCCAAAGGCAGCAGTTTAACCTCCTGCGCCAGTTGAACGCCGAGCAGGCTAACCGGACACCCGAAGATGACAAACTCGAGGCAGTTATAAGTTCCTTCGAACTGGCGTGGCGAATGCAGAACAACGCCCCGGACATTCTGGATCTTTCCAGGGAAAGCCCTTCGACGCTTGAGATGTATGGCATCGGTGAAAAACACACTGACAATTTCGGGCAATACTGCCTTCGAGCACGTAGACTCAGTGAGGCCGGTGTCCGCTACGTACAGGTGAACTACACCGACAATACGAACAATCCGGCGTGGGATCAGCATTCCAACATGCCCAAGCATATTGAGCATGCACGCGCCACGGACAAACCCGTTGCGGGATTGCTTGAAGACCTAAAGCGCCGGGGCCTCCTGGAGGATACAATTGTATGGTGGGGTAGCGAATTCGGGCGTACTCCTTACGCGCAGGACAAGGGAACGGGAAGAGATCACAACCCCGATGGCTTCACCGTGTGGCTCGCCGGCGGAGGCTTCAAACCAGGCTTTTCATATGGCGAGACCGACAGTCATGGTCACCATGCCGTCGAGGCAAAGGTCCACATGCACGACCTCCACGCCACTATTCTTCACCAGCTTGGAATCGACCATGAGAAACTTACCTACCGATATGATGGTCGCGACTTCCGGCTGACCGACGTGTTCGGACGGGTCGTGACCGACATCATATCGTAGACTATGATCGGCTCGTTCCAATATCCGCGCCCGGCGTCGACCTCGCGCAGAGGTTCGCCAGTCCAGCGACAAACAAAAAGCCGGGCCCACTGGCCCGGCTTTTCAGGTAAGGATATGAGCCAGATTAAATCACTTTGGTGACTCCAGGCTCAGGACAGGGATATAGCCCTGTCTCAGGGTCCATTTTTGGACCAGGATCAGCATCCCATGCGTAATTCTTAGGCATGATATTGACCTCCGAATTGAGAGCGGCGTCCCACTTTAATTCCTTGCCGGAATAGGTGGCCATTCGCCCGATGATGGCGGTCATGGTACTCTCAGCAGTATAGTAAGCATTATTAATTGCCTTGTCCTCTCGGATGTGACGATGCAGTTCGTCATGCTCAACCTGATAAGGGTTCTTGGACTTCTCGTTCAGCTTCCAGATAATCTTGCCATCGTTGTCCGTGATTCTTCCGGGATAGGCACGGCCTTTTTCCCCGATGATCACCTCCGTGACGCGGTTCATGCAGCCTCTCTGATGCCGACACTGAGAATTGGTGTAACCACCACCCTCGTACTGCAGCTCAACATAGTGATGGTCGAAAATCTCGCCGAAATCCGGCCCGATTCGCTGCTGCCGTCCTCCCATTCCCTGAGCCACCGTGGGATGGCTCCCCATGAACCAGTTGGCCACATCCAGATTGTGGACGTGCTGTTCGCAAATGTGATCACCACAGAGCCAGTTGAAGTAGTACCAGTTTCTCATCTGGTATTCCATCTCGGTCTGCTCCTTTTTGCGGGGACGAACCCAGACTCCGCCACCGTTCCAGTAGACCTGGCTGCCCAGCACCTTCCCAATCCGGCCTTCCATCACTTCCTGATGGGTTGCGGTATAGGACTTCTGATATCGACGCTGAAGACCGCAGACTACCTTGAGCTTCTTGGCATCCGCCTCTTTGGCTGCTGCAAGCACCCGCCTGATACCTGCTGCATCAGTCGCGATCGGCTTCTCCATGAAAACATGCTTACCCTTCGAGACTGCGTATTCAAACATCTCCGGACGAAAGCCGGGAGGCGTGGTTAGGATCACCATGTCAGCAAACTCGATCGCCTTCTTGTAGGCGTCAAAACCATGAAACATACGCTCGGCAGGAACATCCACTTTCTCCTTAAAGCGACCCTTGATGTTGTTAATCACACCCTGGGTCTTGTCGGGAAAGGCATCGGCAACCGCCACCAGCTTGGAACCCTCAACATTGAGGGTCTGGGACACGGCTCCGGTCCCTCGTCCTCCGCAACCAACGAGAGCGACCTTGATTTCACTTTTACCCTCAACCTGTGCATATGCTGCAACAGGCAATGAAGTGGCAGCTGCTGCTACGCCACCCGCTTTGAGGAATTTTCTCCGATCAGCTTGAATGGAATCTTCCATGATATTGTGTTGTTTGGTGTCGGCCAGACCTATCCCGTTTCAGACGCCCCGGCAACTGGTTCTAGTCCGGGGGAGACACAAACGTTCCACTCCCCAGAGCAGACGTTAGGTGATCCTTTCTAGACGCGTCTTGAAAGACTTTTCTCTCACGAAAACCTGCGACGGCATAAAAAACACCAGCAATGTCAGAATCCCCTGACGGCAAGCCTCTCATCATGCGATCCCAGACACAAAAAGGCGCCGGTAAGAGGAATTAGTCCCTCTTTTTCACGGAACAGAGGGACCCAAGACGCCTAATCCCCTCCCACGAAGCCCAGCTTGGCCTTCTTTCTTTGACCAACGCGGCGAAGAGGGTTAGGGAAACAGATATGAAGAATTTCAAACTCCTCGCCGTAATCTCAATCCTCCTTGGCCTGTCTCCTGCTCACGCGGAGCAATTCCAGGTAGCCGGATTGACATTCAGTAACCCCAAGCAGTTCGCTTCGGTCAAACCGAGCTCCTTTATGCGGAAGGCCCAACTCAAGGTCGGTGTTGATGCCGCCGAAGGTGAAATCGTCTTCTTTTATTTTGGCCCTCAGGGTGGCGGCGGTCTGCAGGCTAATGTCGACCGCTGGTTCGGGCAGTTCACCGAACCTAAGACCGAAATCAATGCTAAGACCGAGAAAGCCAAAGCCGGCGATACCGCCATTACCTTCGTTTCTGCCGAGGGCACATTCAAAGCCGGACCGCCTCGTGGCCCCATTGAGGAGAAACCGGGTTACGCCCTTCTTGGGGCCATTATAGAGAGCAAGCAGGGAGCCATCTTTGCGAAATTCACGGGCCCCAAGGCAACCGTTGCAGCCAACGCAACAGCGTTTAAGCAAATGATTGCCGGAGCCAAGTGACCGCACACGGCTTCTATTACTCTCGCAAGAATCTCAACCGAGGAGACTCTCCTCTTTTGCTAGGGACCGCAGGCTCCCGGAGTCCGGGGAAAAGGAATAACGTCCCTGATGTTTTGAACGCCCGTTACCATCATAAGTAGCCGTTCAAAACCCAATCCAAAGCCGGCGTGGGGCACACTGCCAAACTTACGAAGATCCAGATACCATTGGTAGTCCTCCTCATTGAGCCCGTCTGACTTCATGCTCTTTTGGAGAATATCAAGACGTTCCTCGCGCTGGCTTCCACCGACGATCTCACCGATTCCAGGGACAAGAACATCCATGGCCGCTACGGTCTTACCATCATCATTTCTACGCATGTAGAACGGCTTAATCTGCTCAGGGTAGTTGAAGACCGTCACAGGAGATTTGCAATGTTCCTCGGTGAGATAGCGTTCATGCTCGGACTGAAGATTGTCTCCCCATGCCACCGGATATTCAAAGGTGTGACCGGATTCCTCCAGAATCTGCACTGCCTCGGTATAACTGATCCTGGCAAAGGGGCGCTCTACGATCGTCCTGAGCCTACTCTCAAGCCCCTTGTCCACAAATCTTGAGAACAGTCCGAAATCATCTTCCGGTCCCTCGAGAATCTCCTGCGTAAGCTCCTTGACGAACGCCTCTGCCAGATTCATGTCGCCCTCCAGATCGCAAAAAGCCATCTCGGGCTCGATCATCCAGAACTCTGCCGCATGACGGGAGGTATGGGAATTCTCCGCACGAAAGGTTGGACCAAAAGTATAGATGTTACTCAAGGCGCAGGCGAAGGTTTCTCCTTCGAGCTGTCCGCTCACCGTAAGATGGGCAGGCTTCCCAAAAAAATGTTCCCCGTCGTGATCGCTCCCCGCATCGGTAGTTACCTTGAACATCTCCCCGGCTCCCTCGCAGTCATTTGCGGTAATGATAGGGGTATGCACATAGACGAAGTTCCGTTTCTCGAAGAAGTGATGAACCGCGAGCGCAAGACGGCTTCGAGTTCGGAATATCGCGCCAAAGAGGTTAGTCCGAGGTCTGAGGTGGGCTATTTCTCGTAGGAATTCCGGACCATGACGTTTTTTCTGGAGCGGATAATCCTCTGGCGCATGACCAACCAGTTCCAACTCGGTAGCGTGCAGCTCCCATGTCTGGCCCTTCCCGGGCGAGGCCACCAGATTCCCCTGAACCTTGATCGCTGACCCCGTAGCCATCATCTGGACGTCTTCATAGCCCTTGATTCCAGCATCAGCAATGACCTGCAGACTTCCCAGGCAGCTACCATCGTTCACCTCCAGAAAGGAGAACTCCTTGGAATCCCGACGGGTGCGTACCCACCCGCTCACCCCGACTCCTTCTACCGCCTCTACGCGGTTAACAACCTCTTTCACCGATATTAGCAAGCACCTCTTTACGACGAACGGGCGGGCCTGCAACGAAGAATTCGCCACTACCATTGCGATTCATCGGCTCACTTGACGGCGAGGTCTCCCGAGACACGCTTCGGGTTTAACAGTAAAGCGAACTACCACTGATTCTCCCTCTCATCTCAATCCCCCGGGGCGAGGCCGTGCAGCCTTGGGTTTGTCGAACTCCAGGTAAGTCATCCCAACAACCCTGTTCTGCACCGGGTCTACACTGTCGACTCGCATTCTCCTGAGCGTGTAGGCATCTCCCACCTTCATCACGTCAGTTACCGCAAACCTCTTAAGCGGCCTGCCTTCCTTGTCATAGCCAACAACCTTCATCAGCGCCTGAGACTTCTTATGAACCCAGACTCGGACCTGTGCGTAACGTCCTGTCTTGGTAGGGTTGCCAAGCCGAACCACCCAACAGTCCTGTCCCTTTACTTTTTCCAGACCGTCGACTTTCCCATTGGGCCAGTAAAGGAACCTCATCGCCAAGTCCTCATAGGAAAGGTCCGTCTTCTCAATCGCCTCGCCGAGCTTTGCTTCCGGAAACCTCGATGTTTTACCATCTGCCAGCTCAAAAAGATCATACCGATCCTCTCCAAGCCGCATATGAAAGCGGATATCCTTACCCTCGCTGGGCCTCCTATAGCTTAACTGTATATCTTCACCACGCAGGTACAGTCCCACCGGGAATTTTGTCTGCCCCTTACGAATATGACCCCTTAAATCCTGCTGCTGTAACGTTGTCACGAACCTCGCGGTCTTCAACAGGCTATCTGCTTTGGGCGTCTCGCCCTGGCCACTGAGCGACACTGCACTCAGCGAAAAGACGCCGGCAAAAAGAAAGGCTACATGGGGTGCAGAGGGCATATCCAAATATCGCAGTTACCTATCTAGGACGCAAGGTTCGCTTCTTTATTCAATCCTCCCGTTTTATTAATGGCCGCTATTTTTCATGGCCCGCCTCCGATAATTTTGGGAGCATCATCGGGGTTTCTGTTAATAAACCGGGGTTTGTTCACGATTTGGAAAAATTTTTACGCCTGCGCGGTATTGTTGCTTGCGACCTCCGTGGAGGGGGGACTTGGATAGGCCGTCCTCGCCCGCACCTTTCATGAGTCTCCGCCAGCAATTGACCGACATTCTCCCGACGATTCTCCCCTCCAGCCCCAAGGAGGCGACAAAGGGAACAGAGCTCATCCGGCTCGTGAGGCTTCGGCTCGAAGGTGATTACTCCGACGCGTCTCTTCGGTATCACTTCTCTATCATGTCCTGCGATCCAGCGTCGCCGATCGCCAAGGTGGAAAAAGGTCAGGGATACTACCGGCGGGCTGCTCCCGTTCCCGCATTGTCGGGAGCGCAGGACCTTCTCTCCATGACTCAGGGCCGCCTCGACGATTTCGCCGGGGACCTTGGAGCCGTGGACCACGTCTTGCAGAGAATTCGTAAGTTCAGGGCCGCTGCGACCCGTTACTGCGAAGTCAACGGTCGCTTCCCCTACCCCTTCAGAGACGCGCTTGCCCGCGATTGCCCCCTCGGCAACCTCTGGAAGTTTCCGGACATGGTGGTGGTGGACTGGGAGGGAGGCGAACCGGTCGACCAGGGATTAAGCCTCGACCCAGAAACCCTCGCGCTCAAGAGCGGGCTCGGGCTTCCTCCCTACCGCATTCAATCCGTGACCCTGCGGCTGGTGCCAAATCATGAGTTATTCCGGGAAGAATTCTTCCAGGCCTTGAGCGTTAGCGCCTGGTGTCAAGGGGGTGAACTGTTTTATGCCGGGCCCATCGAAGATGAAGCCCTCGCAGACGCCCTGCGCCAGCTAAGCAATCGTTTTGGAATTGGAATCACTACATTCGGCCTGACCGCGGAAATGCTCGACGAACTTCCCGGACCGGAGCACATCCTGACTGCGCAACCACGCGAGACAGAGGCCTTAATAGAGCGCCTTGATGTGAGACGCATTGCAAGCCCTCGCCTCCGGGACCATCTGGACTGGGCTGCTCTTGATGCCGTGCGCAGCGAGAACCTCGAGGTCCGAAACCTCTTCAACTGGCTCATGGAGTGTGCCGAGACTGAGCAGGTCAGGCCGTTCGAGAACAAGCACTAACCGCGGCCCGGGAATCACGACCCCTGTTACATGGTCAAGCCACCGTCGATGGCGATAACCTGTCCCGTAAGGTAGCGGGCCTCCGGACTCGCGAGATACAGCACGAGACTTGCGATCTCACCGGTGTTACCCATGTCACTCAAGGGCACCTTTTTGATGATTTCCTCCTGGACCTCCTCACTGAGAGCATCGGTCATGTCGGTTCTGATAAAGCCTGGAGCAATCGCATTACATGTTACCTTGCGCGAGGCAAGTTCACGGGCAACCGACTTCGTAAACCCAATCAGGCCGGCCTTGGAGGCCGCGTAGTTCGCCTGCCCGGCGTTCCCGATAAGCCCGATCACCGAACTGACATTGATAATGCGTGCTTCGCCCGCTTTCATGAGAGGTCTCTGAAAGGACTTCACAGCATTAAAAGCCCCCTTGAGATTGGTATCCATTACCGCATCCCAATCCTCGCCGGTCATCCGGAGTAATAGCCCGTCCCGGGTGATTCCGGCATTGTTGACAAGGATATCCACCCCCCCGAGATGCGATACGATCTCTTTTCCTGCTTCCACCATTGCATCGTGATCCGCCACATCCACCGCGAAAGGAGCCGCGGTGCCGGCGTAATTCTTATTAATGGCGCTGGCAGCCTGCCCACAGCTTTGTTCATTCCTGCTGAGAACGGCCACCTTTGCACCCTGAGCGGCGAAGGCTTCTGCGACAGCCTGCCCGATACCTCGACCCGCCCCGGTCACGACGACCCTCTTATCCTTGAAGCGATCCATGAGGGTGGTTTGCGATGAAATCGACCAATGAGAAAGATTAATTCGCTTCCTCGATAAGCATTCTGAGCTGAATGGTCACCAGTGAGATAAATCCTCAGGCCAGAGCCGGGGCCCCGAAAGCCTTGAGGAAGCACACTTCCAGCGCGAGATTCTCCGGAACGTTGGTATTCAGCAGGCTCCTGAGTTCCTCCAGAGTTTCGATCCTCCACAGCAGTTCGGTCATCTCCTGACTATCTGCAAGTTTCCGGGTGTCTTCCGCATATTGAGCAAAACTAAGAACTGCGGAACCTGCTTTCTGCCGCACCGCATCGCCAAGCCACGAAATCAGCCAATCCACTAATGCGGAGCGGACCGCCAGATATTCCGAGGCAGCCATGGCTTGGTAATATTTTTCTCTCTCATCCAGCCAGTCACCCTCGATCGCCTTTTTGTAGGCGTCCGATTCCTGCTTCAGGGCATTCTTGTTAGTCGCCTCGATCTCTTCCTTTCTCATCCCCAGCAAAGACTCAAAGGCAGCCTTCAGAAGCAACGCTCCATGAGCTGTCGGCCTCGCCGCACTGCGCGCAAGAATTGCGCCAAAAGCCGCCCTTTCGCCCTCCTCAAGAAAATCAGAGCCGGCACGCCCCTGAAGGACTAGCTCCACACACCGAGAGCGAACCGTAGGCAACAGAATCTCAACGTTGGTAGTCAGCAGGAGAAGAAGACAACCAGGAGGAGGCTCCTCCAGGGTCTTAAGGAAAGCATTTGCTGGCTCGTCAAACATGCGATCCGCGTCCACCACCACGCCGACCTTCCAGGTTCCGGATGGAGCTCCAAGATGCATTTTGCGTTCCAGTGAACGCACGTCATCCATCAAAATCCTTCTCGACTTCGAGCGAGGCCGTACAACACTGACAAATTCGCCCTCCAGCTCATCGAGGTGAGCAGGCCTGGACGCCTCTACCGATTCTCCAAAGAGATCAGCTGACCCATCCCTCTCAGCCGCATTCACCATTGCGATCACCCGCGACGCAAGGTCACGTTTGCCGCTTCCAACCGGTCCCGAGACGAGGAATGCATGAGCGAGACGATCCCGGGTGTATGCTCCCTCCATCAGCCTAAAGGCCGTATCCTCCGTCAACGCCATGACTCCAATCCAGCGAATCCGAGCTTCCCCTGCAAACAAAACCGCTCACCGGTTACATTCCTCCCTTTTACTCCTTTTCGCGCTCTCTTTCCCCCGCCAGCCTCGAATCGATGCGTAACGAAATCCTTCTCACAGCTGGCACTCCTGATATGGGAGAGGATTCAGCCCCCAATAACCGAATCTCGACCCCGAATCCGGGCAGACCAAAGGTGAGTCATATCACGGACGAAGGAAAAAAGAAGACCTCGTGAATTCCTCGCGCCGCAAATCCGTCCAAAGGGCAGAGATGAAATATTCCCTTATCATCCCAGTACTTATGCTGGCCCTGTTCTCCCCGCTCAGGGCCTGGCAGGAAGAAGTCACGACCCGAAACCCTGATCCTGCTTTTCTCACCATCAGGCCGGTTCATTTAAGTTTCCAGATGAACTGGAATGGCAAAATAAACTCTGGGCGATTAAACATGCTTTTTGGACGGGAGGATGCCCGCTATCCAAAACACTTCATCGCGCAGATTTATGGAGCAAGCACTGGACTGGCGAGAACGCTGTATCCCTACGACTACAGCTTCACCTCCTTCCTCAGAAAAGATTCCTATCTACCGGCGATGTTCACCTCGACAGAAACGACCAGCAAGAAACGAACAGAAACCAGCAATTGGTATCGGCCATCTGTCCGAAGCCGGGAGGTATCAACGCCTCTCCGGAAGGGAAAAGCACCTAAAACCAAGACCTCGAGCTTCTCATTTGAGAGGGCCCCGATCCACGACCTTGCCTCGGCCCTGATCTATCTCAGAAGGTTGGAACTCAAGATCGGGGAGACCGCGGTCCTCGTGGTTCATCCCTTTGCAAGCCCTTACCTAGCGCGGGTCAAGGTTCTCCGCCGCGAGACTCATCGCGGACTCAAATGCCTCCGGATGGACCTGAGGCTTCAGAAGATCGGCCCCGGAGGCAAACTGATCGGCTACGACAAAATGAAAAGAGCGACTCTTTGGCTCAGCGATGACCACGAGCGCCTCCCTGTTGAACTACGCACGGAGGTTTTCATTGGAGACGTCCGGGCAATCCTTACCGGCAAGAAATACCTCTAGGATTCCATTCTTAACGAGTCGCTCAAGGGCGCCGCGCTCCCCTCATCCCGAACGGAGCCGCCAACCAGCCCAATCCGAAGGACCCCAGCACACGGGAAGATTCCTCAACGACTTGCACCACGTCATCGCATGAGCCACCCTGCCCCCGATGACGGTAAGCACCCACTGCGGAGGATTTTGCCAGACCAACGGATACCTTTTGGAGACCACGGAGGGGGCCGTGGCTGTCGATGCTCCCGAAGGAATGTTTAGTTTCTGTGAACAGATGCAATGCAAACCGACCGGTTTGTTACTCACCCATCAACATTTTGACCACATCGAAGATGCCTCACTCTTTCAGGCCGCGGGTGTGCCAATCTATGCCTCTGCGCCATTCTCCCCCGCACTGCAGTTAACAGATCTCGCGCTTAAGTGGGGTCTCCCGGTAGAGTCTCCGGAATTCATCGTCAATGAGGTTCTCAGCCCCGCAACCAGCGGGATTCGAATCGCCGGAATTCAGTTTGAGATCCACCCCGTTCCTGGCCACTCCCCCGATTCTTTTGTGTTCCACGTGGCACTTTTTCAAAAACTTTTCGCTGGTGATACACTGTTTTCGGGTGGCGGCATCGGAAGGACTGACTTCCCTCATGGGGATCATGGTTTGTTAATTTCCAGCATAAAGTCCGAACTATCCCCGCTTCCTTCTCCGACGCAACTTCTTCCCGGCCATGGGCCAGCCGGCATTCTGGGCCACGAAATTGAAACGAACCCCTATTTGAAATAATTTAAAACAAAGAAGACTGGATCCCTCTCCCGGGTGATCCTAATTCTGAAAGAAAGAGTGAATCCATTGGTCTACGGCAATTTCCCTCTGGATTGGTGGTGCCTACTCTGCAAGAATCCTTCCGGGAGGACTTCGGTCTTCCGACACCTGCAATTGTATGTCGTCCGAACATGGTTCCAACTCAGAGGACAGGAGTGCTTCATTACCTGAGAGTCTGAGGCGTCAACTGGGAGCATTTCGCGGGCGGCTCTGGTTCATCAAGGTCACCGAAGCCCTCTTCGCCGGACTATTCGGCCTCCTCTTCTCCTACCTGATTGTGTTCGGGCTGGATCGGGTTTGGAACACTCCACCGAGCATCCGCCTCATCATTCTCATCGGAGGCACGTCCCTCTTTACGCTCTTCGCTCCTTACTGGATCCATCGCTGGGTGTTCAGGCACCGGCGGGAGGCACAGCTTGCACGATTGATCGCGCGGAAGTTCCCGCGCCTTGGTGACCGAATGCTCGGTGTCGTCGAACTCCAGAAGCAGGTCGAGAGCAAGGAAGCGCTCTCTCCCGAACTCCGAGCTGCGGCCATGGAAGCCGTCGCCAGGCAGGCAGAGGGACGCAACCTTAAAGCCGCCCTCCCTTCCCCCCGACACCTACGCTGGGTTCTGCTGGTCCTCCTGACCGCATCGGTCGTTGGCGTCGTCCTCTGGAAAGTGCCCAAACCGGGCCAGAATGCCTTTGAGCGGTGGCTCAAGCCCTTTTCAGATATCCCCCGCTACACCTTCACCAAGATCCGTGATTTTGAGGAAAGCATTATCGTGCCAAGGGACGAACCCTTCAGCGTTACACTCCAGCTGAGTGAATTCTCGGACCAGACTCCCGCCAGTGGCGTGGCCAGATTTGGTATTCAGGAGCCGGTGTCGACCCAGTTGGAAGCAGACCAGCGCACCTACAAATTTGATTTTCCAGGCCAATCTGAACCCGGGCGGATCCTGATCACCATCGGCGACGCTCGCCCAGTCGTTCAGGTGATTCCGCAAACCAGACCCGCGATCGAGTCGGTTCGCGCAAAGATAGTATATCCTGAATATCTACAACTCCAAGACAAGGAAAAGGAGCTCAGGGTAGGGACGCTCACGGGAGATGTGGTAGTCGGAAGCAAGGTCTCGCTGGAGGCGACGACCTTGGAGGGTCGCGAGCTGAAAACTGGTGCGCTCACAATCCGAGAGCTTCCGAAAAGCGCCGAACGCGACCTTTTCGATGATACCCCTGAGACATCGGGCGACGATCAAACACCTGGCGACAACTCCGCTGCGGCAGAGGCCAACGCGGAACAAGAAACTCCTCCTCCTCCTCGGAGTCTTCCACTCCTGATCAAGGGCTCCCAGATGCAATCACCCCCAATCTCCCTGGGATCTTTCCCCCTTGAGTTGCAGATGAATTGGGAGGATGTAGACGGACTAGAGGACGCAGGTGGTCACAGGATCCGCGTCGAACCACTGGAGGATCAGAAGCCCGTGGCCTACATCCAGGACATCGAAAGACAGACCGTGATTCTGGAGGAGGAGACGGTCAGTTTCGAGATCATCGCCGAAGATGACTACGGGGCGAAGCACATCGGATACGAATGGACTGGGGAATTCACAAAGCCTACTGACGAGACTCCCTCGCGAGGAAGCCACGTTCTCGAGATGGGGGCCCCAAATCAGCGCCGAATTTCAGGGGTCGTTCATTTCTCGCCAAAAACCCGCAATATCTGTCTCTTATACACATCTCCGAGCCCACGAGACAGGCAGAAATCTCGTATGCCGTCTTCTGCTTGAAA